>JADFWA010000134.1 GCA_015222855.1 Pseudomonadota bacterium
ATTATAAGCAATGAAGAGTGAAAAGTGAAGAATGAAAAGTTACTTTTTTATTCTTTGTTTTGAGGTCAGCAGAATGGAAGATAATATCTTTATCATTTGCTTTGTTTCATTAGATAAATCATCCAATCGATCAGCAGAAATTAAATTTGCTTCCTCAACGAGACGGATCCAATACGCAGACTCATACGCTTCTTTGTGAGCTATGGACATTTTCGCGATAAAATCGGCCTTGCTTTGTGCTCCTTGTGCTTCATGCACATTGGCCCCTATGCTCGTTCCTGAGCGTAACAATTGTTTTCCAAGAACTCGTCCTATACTATCCTTTTCCAATTCACGATAAAGCTTAATAATACGGAGAGAATACTTGAAACTACGTTCGACAATATTTGTTTTTTCACTTTTCACTTTTAATTTTTCACTCTTAACTGTTTTTCTCCTCCCAATCGATATCCTTGTCCTCGTAGGACATTGAAAGGATCATCCTGGCCTCTTCCAGACAGCTTACGGGAACCATTATCTTTACTTCACCCAGGCCATCAATATTGATAGCATAAATTGTTCCCGCCGCTTCGTACTTTAACCTGGTCGGGATTCCTTCCGTTTCCAGCCTCCCCACTATGATATTCGCATTCACCATCCCCGACGCTATATGGACGATTTCCCACTTTTCTTCTTTCATAAAATTTCACATCCCCGTCAAATCAAAAAAAGCCCGGGAGAACTTCCCCGGGCTTTTTCGACTAATAAAAGACGATTTACTTCGCTGACTGGCAGGGATCCCAATCGTATCCAGAAAGTTCGCCGTGATAAGGGGATTTCCATTTTCTCCTATCCTTGTAGGCAGGATATCGTCTCGTGTGACCTTCCTTCGCCGCCATCGAGACACCGAATTTCGGAGCCAGCATACCGTACTTGTGCGCCTCTTTCTCCAGCCACTCACGATCGTCCGGATGGGCGATGGAAATCAGAGAGGCAGATCTTTCGTAACCGCTGAGCCCCCTCAGGTTGACGATACCGTACTCGGTGCAGACATACTGTGAAAGCTGAGCCGGAACATCAACGGACGTACCCTCCGGCAGGAAGGGAATGATTCTCGAGGTTCCGTGTTTGCTTCTCGATGTCATCGTGGCAATGCCTCTTCCACCCTTCGACTGACCGCAGAAGATAACAAAATTGAAGTATCCGCCACTGCTCGAAATCGGCCGTTTTTCATAGAAACCGGTACACTGCTGACCGAGAAGGTCAACGGCGACACAGTTGTCAATGGCAACCATGTTATCAATTCTCGTTAGATTATGCAGATTATTGGTGTAATTGATGTCATAGGATGCAAAGTTCTGGTTGCGGTGAACCGTGTCATAGTACCACTGCGTATTCACGGGGAAGGCAAATGTCCAGACGCTTTTTCCCCTGTCAATGGGTTTATATTTGTTGGTCACCTGACCCGATTCGATGAGTGTGATGAGACCGTAATTTAACATCTCGGTATGGACACCGAGGTCCTTGAGACCGGCATCGGCCATAGCGGCGACACACGCGGACGGAAGCGAACCGATACCAAGCTGAATTACATCCCTGTCATCCATAATCGAAAGGACATGGTCGGCGATCGCCTGCTCTTCCGGTGTGGCTTTTATGGCCTTCTCATCAATCTGGGGCCATGCATACTTCTCGCAGTCAACCTCAACCCAGTAGTCCACATCATCAATATTGATGGTGTTTAAACGACCACCCTCGGCCCAGGGATAATCCGAACGGACCTCAACGACGAGATTCTTTGCCGTCTGACGGAAGAGACTGCAGTTGTTCGTGCCGTAGGACCAGTTAAAGAAACCACGATCATCCGGCGGTGTCGCAGCATTGAACCACCAGTCTATCGCGGGGGGATGTTTATCAGTAGCGGCAAAACGATAGTGATGCGCCCACATGCCCATCGCCCATCCCCACTGGGCCCAACTGGTTACGTTGTTTGTGTCCCTTGCCTTACGGTTCCAGGGGAAGAAGAAATACTCGTGGACACAGTGATACTCCTGCATCGGGTCGATTTCCTGCAGTTCAGGATGGGGATAAAACATCGCATAGAGCCAGAACTCAATGTCCTTCAGGTCATTAGGACCGCCGCCAAGCCTTTTTGCCACGGCCTCCGTGCAGACAGTTGAATCGCCGCCAACCGAACCATGGTTAATCCAGTCACCCGATTTCACCATATCGGCGATCTGTCCCACTGTTCTCTTCTTGTCTCTAATCTTTTGTTGAACAGGTGTCGTCATTCTAATTCCTCCTTGCTTTATCTTTTCATTCCTTTAAAATTAAAAAATGCCGTTCCAACGCAAAAAACCGACAACTCTCCGCTTACCTAAATTCGCCGTATATTTAATAATCAATTGCCCTTCAATGTCAAGAAAAAATTGAAATTTCACAAACTCGCAAAAAAAGTAAGCTGCCATCAGTTAAACCTGTTCCCGCTCCAATCCCTGATCCCTGACCCACGCTCCCTTATCCCTACACAATATATTGTGGTCTGACATTCACAGAACACATTTTGTTGTATTTTTTCTTTACAAAGGCATTTTCATCTGTTAAAAGTTCAATCAATTGGAGTTATTTGCTAAAGTTGCGGGAGGCTGCCCATAAATGAGACTGAAAAAGCTGGAAATAACCGGGTTTAAATCCTTCAGGGACAGAACCGTCCTTGATTTCTCAGACGGAATCGCATCCATTGTCGGCCCCAATGGATGCGGAAAGAGCAATATAGTCGATGCCATCCGATGGGCCATGGGTGAACAGAGATTTAAGGCGCTCCGCGCGAAGAAAATGGAGGATGTCATATTCAACGGGAGTGATAATGCTTCTCCCGTAGGCATGGCTGAGGTTTCAATGACCCTTTCGGCAAATGGACGGAAGTTCCCTGGCGAATATGGCGACTGCAGTGAAGTCATGATTTCGAGGAGAACCTTCCGTGATGGTGAGAGTGAATATTACATCAACAAAGTACCCTGCAGACTGCTCGACATCAGAGAGTTTCTTATGGATATAGGTGTCGGCACCAGGACGTATTCTCTGGTAGAGCAAAACCGCATCGCAAACCTCATCGAGGCCAAGCCGGAGGACAGGCGGAGATTTATCGAAGAGGCGGCAGGCATCGCAAAATATAAGAGCAGAAAAGAAGCAGCTTCCCGCAAGATGGAGTCCACGAGGCAAAACATCGTTCGTTTGAACGATATAATAAGAGAAGTAAAGACACAGCTCAATTCCATATCGAGGCAGGCAAAGAAGGCGGAAAGATACAAGGCGTTGAAAAAAACCATGAAAGAGGCGGAACTGTCCCTCGCGCTCCAAACACATTCGGATTTAGCCGCGCAACTGAAATCACTAAAAGACGCGCATGACGCGATTACTGACAGGGGTGTTGAAGTCAAGACAAAGCTAAGAGAGCTTGAGGCCTCCATAGAGGATATAAAAGCGGAAACTCTCGAAAATGAGGGATTGATCTCAGAACTCCATGAAAGACTGTATGAAATAAAGAACGAAACAAATGTCAACGAACAGGGGATTGAGTTTTCGAAGGGAAAGATTGCGGATATATCGGCGAGGAAACAGAAAAACCTGACAGAAATCGAAATGCTTCAAAGCCGGAAGGAAAATACCCTAAAAGAGTTGAGAGCCCTCCAGACCAGGATAGCCGGATTTGACGAAAGAATCGCGGATGTCACGTGTTCCGTTGCGAAAAGTCGAGAGAGAGTGGAAGAATTGAAGGGAATGGAGAAGACGCTTCATCAGGAACTGGAGGAAAAAAAGATCGAACATCTTGATGTCCTGACGGAAAAGGCCAGACTCAAAAATATGCTGGCCGACCTCGTAAAGAGGAACGAAGATATCAAAAAAAGATCGGAAAGTTACAGTTTCGAAATAGAAGAAAACACGATAAAGAGGGATTCCGTAGCCGATTCCCTCTCCGGCCTGAAATCCTCTCTGAAATCGGATATGGAAAAGTTTAAGTACCTCAGGGAAAATGAAGGTGTGCTCACAGG
>JADFWA010000135.1 GCA_015222855.1 Pseudomonadota bacterium
AAATATTTCATTAACAATCGATGAAAAAGAGGTAACGGCATCTCCGGAACAGACTATTCTGGAGGTTGCAAGAGAAAACGGTATATATATTCCGACTCTTTGTCATTACGAAGGTACCACAAATCCAGGGGCATGCCGTGTCTGTGTCGTCGAGGTTGAGGGTGCGAGGACGCTTGTAGCTTCATGTTGCATGCCGGTGAGTCCAGGAATGGTTGTAAAGACTGACACCGAAAGAGTAATGGATGCCAGGAAGTTGGTTGTAGAGCTTCTATGGGCTTCAGGTGATCATAACTGTCTTAAATGTGAAAAAAACGGAAACTGTGAACTTCAGGATCTGATTTACTCAATGAAAATTGATAAACCCCGATTTCAAATCGAATCGCCCGGATATGAAATCGAAGACGCAAACAGCATGATTCGAAGAGATCACAATAAATGCATCCTCTGCGGTCGGTGTGTAAGGGTCTGCAGTGAAATCAGGGTCAATGGTGTCATTGATTTTTCCATGCGTGGGTCGCAAACAAAAATCGTTCCCGCTTTTTACGATGATTTAATTGATTCTGAATGTGAATTTTGCGGAGCATGCATCCAGGCCTGTCCGGTCGGCGCTCTGACATTTAAACAGGCAAGGTTTGGCGGGCGCCCATGGGAAGTTCAAAAAGTTAAGACCACTTGCCCTCACTGCGGAGCAGGCTGCCAGATGGAACTATGGATAAACAATGACAAGATCGGAGCAGTCTATGGCATTGAAGACACAAATACCGAAAACAGGGGACAGCTTTGTGTTAAGGGCAGATTTGGCCTTGATTTTGTCCACAGTACAGAGCGCCTGACTAAACCCCTGATAAAGAAAAATGGAGAGCTTAAAGAGGCAAGCTGGGATGAAGCGCTGGATATGGTTGCCTCCAATTTCAAGAAGATAAAGGAAGAATATGGAAGTGACGCCTTGGGAGGCATAGCATCTTCCAAATCTACCAATGAAGATGTTTATCTGTTCCAGAAATTTATACGTGTCTGCCTGGGCACAAACAATGTAGACTTCTGTACCCGTTTCTGTCACACACCCAGCGCCGTTGCCCTCTCCCGCGCCTTCGGCGGCGGTGCAATGACAAACTCCATGCGCTTATCCGAGAAAGCGGATGTTATCTTGATATCAGGTCTTAATTTGACCGAGATGTGTCCGGTGCCAAGCGCCCTGACAAAACAACTGGTAACATTTGGTAATCTAAAACTCATCGTAGTAGATCCGAGAAGGATTAAGATTATAGATAATGCCGAGATCTGGCTGAGCCCGAAGATTGGAACGGATGTCGCGTGGACCAATGGTATGATGAATGTGATTATAAATGAAGACCTTTACGATCATGATTTTGTAGAGAGAAGAACGGAAAAATTCGATGAGCTAAAAGAAATGGTTTCCAAATACACTCCGCAAAAGGTGGAAGAAATTACAGGAATCCCTGGAGAAAAGATCATTGAAGCAGCAAGACTCTATGCAAAGGCAGACAATGCTTCTATTTTGTACGGCATGGGCGAGACCCAGCATATCTATGGAACAGATAATGTTTCGGCTCTTTGTAACCTCGCTCTGCTCACCGGTAATATGGGAAAAGAGGGTACGGGCGTTAATACCATAGCAAAACAGAACAATGGTCAGGGCGCCGGTGATATGGGGTGCCTGCCGCCTATTTACCCCGGAGGTCAACAAGTTTCAAATCCGGAGGTCAACGAAAAATTCGAGAAGGCATGGGGAACAAAACTTTCCATGAAACCCGGAATAACAGAATCGGACATGGTAATCACCAAAGGTAAGGTCAAAGGCCTTTACGTAGTAGGCGGCAATCCGATGAGAAGTGGCCCCAATCTCAACAACATCGAAGAAGTAATGGAAGATATGGATTTTATAGTGGTACAGGATATGTTCTTAACCGAAACAGCAAAGGTCGCCGATGTGGTTTTGCCCGCCTGTTCCTTCGCCGAAAAAGACGGAACCTTTACCAACACTGCCCGCTTCATACAGCGAGTGCGTAAGGCCGTCGATCCAGTAGGAGAGAGTAAATCGGACTGGGAAATTCTATGCGAACTCAGCAGGAAAATGGGTTATGAATGGAATTACTCTCATCCAAAAGAGATAATGGATGAAATAGCCTCTCTGACCCCTCCCTATGGAGGTGTTTCTTACGACCGTTTGGAAGACGGCGGTATACGGTGGCCCTGTCCGAACAACGATCATCCCGGCACCCTTTATTTATGGAAGGAAAAATTCAACACAGCAAGCGGGAAAGGAGTCTTCTTCCCGGCAGACTACAATCCGCCGGCAGAATTGCCGGACGAGGAATACCCCTTTATATTCAGCACCGTTAAAGAACTGTGTCACCTTCATACCGGTTCCTATACCAGATATTCAAAGGCACTGGCTGAGCTGGCACCTGATGACTTATTAGGAGTTAATCCTTCAGACGCGGAAAAACTCGGAATTACGGACGGAGATGACGTAAAAGTAAGTTCGCGCAGGGGTGAAATTAAAATTGGGGTTAAGATTTCAGATCGTATCCCCGGAGGGACAGTCTTTTCAACGTTCCACTCCAGTAAAATACCAGTAAATGTCCTGACGATTGATACCCTTGATAAACTTGCTAAGACCCCTGAACTAAAAATTTGTGCTGTTAAAATAGAACCGGCCTAAAACTTGCGTGGTTCTTATAAGGCCAAGGGCATAGGATCAAGGGTCTTTTGCCTTTAGCCTTTAGCCTTTAATCTTCAGCCTTTAGCCTTTAACCTTTATATTAGGAGTGCGAAATGGATGATAAGATTTTATTGACGATTGATGGAAGGGAGTTAGATGCAAAACCCGGCCAAACCATTCTGGAGGTCGCAAAGGAAGCCGGGATATATATCCCCACCCTCTGTTATTATCCCGGAACCACAAACGTCGGCGCTTGCCGCGTATGTGTAGTTGAGGTTGAGGGCGCGAGGACGCTTGTGGCTTCATGCTGTATGCCGGTAAGTCCCGGAATGGTTGTGAAGACCGATACTGAAAGGGTATTGGATGCCCGGAGGCTGGTCGTGGAACTCCTGTGGGCCTCAGGTGACCACAATTGTCTTACATGCGAAAGCAACGGAAATTGCGAACTCCAGGACCTGGTCTACAGGCTGAAAATTGAGGAACCCCGATTTAAAATTGAGCCTCCGGGATATGAGATTGAAGATACGAACAGCATGATTCAGAAGGACATGAATAAATGCATACTCTGCGGCAGGTGTGTGAGGGTCTGCAATGAAATCCAGGTCAATGAGATTCTCGACTTTTCCATGCGTGGCTCTCATGCCAGGGTAGGACCCGCATTTGACGCTGATTATATTGATTCAGAATGTTATTTCTGCGGTGAATGTGTTGACGTCTGTCCGGTCGGCGCCCTGACCTTCAAACAGGCAAGATTTGAAGGACGTCCATGGGATATAGAAAAAGTACGCACTACATGCACCTACTGCGGTGTAGGATGTCAGCTTGATCTCAACGTGCTGAATGGAAAGATCGTCAAGGTCACGGGTAATTCGGAATATGGCCAACCTAATCAGGGAAGCCTCTGTGTCAAGGGAAGATTCGGTATGGATTTTGTAAACCATCCGGATAGGTTGACAACCCCCCTTATCAGAAAAAACGGTGAGTTGAAGGAGGCAACCTGGGATGAAGCGTATGATTTCATAAGTGAAAAATTTACCGCTATTAAGGAAAAAAACGGGGCAGACAGCATTGCGGGTTTTTCCTCCGCACGCTGTACCAATGAAGAAAATTACCTGTTTCAGAAATTCATGAGAGCAGTGATCGGCACGAACAATGTTGACCACTGTGCCCGTCTCTGACACTCCGTTACGGTGGCCGGTCTGGCCGCTGCATTCGGAAGCGGGGCAATGACAAATTCCATTGATGAAATAGAATTTACCGATCTTATCCTCGCAACCGGCACAAACACAACCGAGAATCACCCGGTTATAGGAAGCAAGGTAAAAAGGGCGGTTCGCCGGCATGGAGCCAAATTGATTGTGATCGATCCGAGAGAGATTGACCTTACGAAGTACGCCGATATCTGGCTCCGTCAGAAACCCGGCACCGACGTGGCCGTCATTAACGGATTGATGAATGTAATCATCAGTGAAGGCCTTCACGCCGAAAAGTATATCGAAGAACGTACGGAAGGCTTCGAAGCGTTGAAGAAGGTGGTGGAAAAGTACACCCCCGAATATGTGGAGGAAATCTCCGGGATACCCGCGGAAGACCTCAAAACAGCAGCCCGTATGTACGGCTCTGCAAAAAGCGCCTCCATACTGTACGCCATGGGTATCACCCAGCATACAACCGGTACGGATAATGTCAAATCCTGCGCCAATCTGGCCATGCTCTGCGGGAATATGGGTATTGAAGGTGGGGGCGTAAATCCCCTGAGAGGACAGAATAACGTCCAGGGTGCCTGCGATATGGGGGCACTTCCGGTTGTATTCCCAGCCTATCAGCAGGTCGCCAGTGATGAGGTAAGGACCAAATTTGAGAAGGCATGGGGTGTTTCTCTCTCGGGGACACCGGGGATAACTGTAACTGAAGTCCCGGATGCTGTCATAAATGGAAAGGTAAAGGCGCTTTATGTTATGGGTGAAAATCCGATGTTGAGCGATCCGGATTTATCACATCTTGAAAAAGCTTTGAAAAAACTGGATATTCTTGTCGTGCAGGATATCTTTCTTAATGAAACGGGGGAACTTGCGGATGTCGTATTGCCGTCAGCCTGTTTTGCTGAGAAAGACGGCACCTTTAGCAATACGGAGAGAAGAGTCCAGTTAATTAGAAAAGCCGTTGACGCCCCTGGTGACGCAAAACCTGACTGGCAGATCATATCCGAACTGGCGACAAAGATGGGTTATGTAATGGATTATTCCTCTACCAGGGAAATCATGAACGAAATTAATGAACTGGCTCCAAGTTACGCCGGTATCACCTATGAGCGGATTGAAAAGGAAGGCATACCGTGGCCATGTCCGAGCACGGATCACCCGGGAACGAAATATCTGCACAAGGACAAGTTCACCCGCGGACTGGGGTTATTCCATGCCATAGACTATATCCCGCCGGCAGAGCTGCCTGATGACGAGTATCCGCTGATCCTTTCAACGGGCAGGGTCCTCTACCATTTCCACACAGGGACCATGACCCGTCGCGCGAAGGGGCCTTCTGAAAGGTATCCCGAAAGCCTGGTGGAGATAAATCCTGCCGATGCGGAAAAATATGGCATTGAAGACGGTAAATCAATAAAGGTTGCTACCAGACGGGGAAGCGTTGAGGCCAGGGCCAGTGTAACCGGCCGCTCACCTGAAGGAACTATCTTTGTAAATTTCCATTTCAGAGAGGTCGCCGTCAATCTGCTCACAAATCCAGCGCTGGACCCCATCGGGAAGATCCCGGAATACAAGGTCTGTGCGGTCAGGATTGAGGCTGCGTAATAGAACCGTAACTACTCAGGTATGAGTAGTTACAAGGCACAAAGCACCAAAGGCACAGAGAAAAAAACAAAACAGTTTTATAAAGTTATTTATTCACCTCGTTCCCATGCTCCTGCGTGGGAACGAGAAAAGCAGGTATGCATTCCCACGCAGGAGCGTGGGAACGAGAATTGGACTAACACTGATTTACTGTCTCACAACATCAAAGTATATGGTGTTTTTTTAATTAAACTTTTAGGAGGTAATAGCATGGCACGATGGAAGTACAAAACAAGCATTGTCGATCTGGACGCAATCATCCCCCCAAGTGAAATCGAGTGTGCTGAAACGGGAGTCTGCATGGTTCACGAACTGCCGGGAACCGGTCTCGACAAGATGGAGGAATTGCTCGACCAGGAAGGGGAAGATGAGTGGGAACTGGTTCAATGTCAATCCCATGGCGGCAAGTTACTCTGCATATGGAAAAAGGAGATAAAAGAGGCGTTTGCCAGTTAATGCACTATTGCGAGCAGAAAAACCGATATTTTTTATGGCAACGGAGTTTCCGCGAAATCATCAAACTGAACTTAAAAATACATTAATTGTTAGGAGGAGGAAGTATGGCATTTAACACACCACCCAAAATGGTAGGTCTTGTAGCCAATGCTGGAACCTACAAATCGAAGCTTTCAGTATTTCAACTATTACTTCGAGGTTTTATGGCAGGCGCTTATATAGCTATTGGAGGCGCACTGTGTACGGTCTG
>JADFWA010000136.1 GCA_015222855.1 Pseudomonadota bacterium
ACTATATACCTTGATTTGAAAACGATTTTTTTATATCTCATCATATTATGAAGAAAGAATTTGAAACCGTCATCAACTGCTTGATCAGCAACGGCGAAAAAGAACCTTTGACAGGTATCGATATCGCCGAGCAATTTCGCCCCGAGGAGACCACTCGTGAGGCCACTTTCAGGAATTTGAATGCGGCCTTTTTAATTTCTTTATGCGGGAGTTCTCACCCGCTTTATTCTGAGGCTGAACATTTCATAAAGGACCTTAAAAAGCAGCCTGACTGGAAAGACGCAATCGACTTTTTTTGTAGATGTAGGTCTCTTATTATTGAAGAAATTGAAGAGAGGTGCACTGAGGATAGAGATTTCCGGGAAAGCCTGGATCAGTTGTGTCTGTGGGTCAAAGATCCCCGGAACCTCAATAACCGTACTGAGACAATAAAAAAAGTCCGGGAAGTTTTTTTCCCTGAAGGAGTTTCGCTATTTGAGCAGCGGGAGGATAAAATTAATGCACTTCGGAAGAAAAGAACCATAAGAATTACACGATCGAATCCTGCCCCAATCAAAGATCCGGCAAATGAGATTTTATTTACGTCAAATGTCCTGCTGACCGTGCCTTCCCCTACCACACGAATCGACAACCTGGCATTACCCGAACATATGAAATCAAGACTGCATGAAATAATGAGAGAACCGCAGATCTATTGGTATGATCATCCGATTCAGATTGGTGTGGAGACCGAAAAGAATGAGGTTGTATATGGACTAAAAGGTCTGGATCAGGCAGTAGAGTTTGAGAAGAAAAAGGGAGTTGTAGAAAAAGATACGAAAGTCCATTGTGTTCTCTCAGTCTCAGTAACCCATGCGGGGCTCCACGACATGGCAAGGGCATACCTTGAAGATGTTCTGAGAAAAGAGAAAAGTATTAAACACCTCAATGTCTATATCCTGACAGAATCTGATGCCGACACGCTTATCGATGAGATCCTCAACCCTGCCGCCATGCATTATTTAGACTCAAAAGATGAGGATCTACTGCATAAGATTATTGGTGTGGACGGCGAATATGGCAGGCACTATACGTTTCTTAAGGCGATTTCGGCCTTTTGGCAGGTTTTTATAAATTCAGATGTCAGAGGGACATTCAAGATAGATCTTGATCAGGTCTTTCCTCAAAATGAACTTGTAAGGGAAACGGGTGCCTCGGCATTTGAGCATTTTAGAACGCCCCTCTGGGGTGCAGAGGGATTAGATGAGAATGACAACCGGATCGAATTGGGGATGATAGCCGGAGCACTGGTCAACGAAGAAGACATTGGTCGTTCGCTTTTCACACCGGATGTGAGTTTTCCCGGTAAGAATATTTGTGGAAACGAATGGATTTTTTATAGTCCACTCCCCCAGGCGCTTTCAACTGAGGCCGAGATGATGACTCGTTATGGAGAGGGTGAATTAAATGGTCGAGATCGATGTATCCAGCGGGTTCACGTAACAGGCGGCACATGCGGCATCCTTGTTGAAAGCCTTAGAAGATATCGGCCATTTACTCCTACTTTCATAGGTCGGGCCGAGGATCAGGCATACATATTATCAGTGTTATTGAAGGAGAAAAGCGGAAACCTCAGGTATGCCCATGAAGCCGGATTAATTATGCGTCATGACAAGAAAAGCTTTGCAGGCGAAGCTATCAAGTCTGCACACACCGGAAAATTGATCGGTGATTATACCCGTATACTGCTGTTTTCCTATTATGCTAAGGCATTACCCTGGTCCGTGGAACAGACAAAAGACATTATAGATCCCTTTACAGGTTGTTTTGTGTCATACATACCCTTTACAGTGGTCAGTCTCCGGCTCGCACTAAGGGGGGCTTCATTTTTCAAGGACGGGAAGCCGAACGAGGGTTTCGACTTGCTACAAATGGGGACAAACCGTTTGCATAAGATAATCAACAAGCTGTCGGAGACCTCGAATCCTTTGCGTGAGAGATTTCGGAAGGAGGAAAAGGCATGGAATATCTTTTATGATCTCCTGGACAAAGTGGAAGAGGGCCTACAGAGAGGCGATCCATTTGCCCTTGATCTTAAGGAGAAGGCCAAAGAACTGATCAAAACTTCTGAAATTGATCTGGGGACATTATCTGGGCATTGATCATTGCGTGTCTATTTTGGGATTTAATGTCGTGCTTATCATACCATTTTCATTGTGTTTTTTGGATTGACATGCTTTGAGGAATGGCGTAAATTAAACATG
>JADFWA010000013.1 GCA_015222855.1 Pseudomonadota bacterium
GTACAGCGCCTATTTTGTAGATCTTTCCAAGGGGCTACAGGACCATATAATTGAAAGGACTGAGCAGGCCTTTGCCGGGTAAGTAGTCATCAGGAGATTAACGGCATGAGTTCAAAAGACTCCGGAAAAAATAATAAAGGGTTGATATTTAATATCCAGAGATTCTCCCTTCACGACGGTCCTGGAATCAGAACGACCGTATTCATGAAGGGATGTTCCCTCGCCTGTCGGTGGTGCAGTAATCCAGAATCAATAAACGGCAAACAAGAAATCATGACACACAACGTGAGATGCATCGGATGCGGAAAATGTGCGGAGGCCTGCCTGATTGAGGCGATTGCCTTTACGGACGGACGCAGGGAGATAAATTGGGACAAGTGCAACAACTGCCTTGAATGTGCCGGTGTATGCCCGGCAAAGGCTATCGAATGTATCGGAGATTACATGACCGTTGAAGAAGTAATGAAAAAGGTAGAGAGTGACCGGACATTCTACGAAAATTCAAACGGGGGAATGACAGTATCGGGTGGTGAACCACTTGTTCAACCAGAATTTGTCAGAGAGCTGTTAAAAAAATGCCAGGAAAAGGGGATTCACACCACCTTAGATACTACTGGCAACGCACCGTGGCAGAATATAGACAGCGTCCTTGAGTATGTTGACCTTGTGCTTCAGGATATCAAGCATACGGACACAGGGATGCATAAGAAAGACACAGGTGTCGGGAATGAGCTTATCCTTGAAAATGCTAAAAGGATTGCTAAAAGGAAGAGGATATGGATTAGGATGCCGCTTATCCCAGGGTATAATGATTCGGAAGCAAACATTAAAAAGGTTGCTGCATTCGCATCAGATATAGGCGCGGAAAGCGTGTCGGTGCTACCATACCATGAGCTGGGGTCATCCAAATATGCGGATCTGGGCCGGGTCTATCCGATGGCAGGAACCAAGCCTCCTGACAAGAAGCACGTGGACAGGGTCAGGAAGACAATAGAATCATACGGGTTGAAGGTTGAAATCGGGAGGTAGAAAAATTCCCAGAGTTCTTAAAGGAGGATAAGAATGAGTAGAGTACTAAATGAAAAAAGCGCTGAGACGTCGCGGCCGGATGTTAGCGACGAGCTTCAAATGCTCAAGCAGAGTGTCTCAGTCAAGTTGTCCAGAAATGTCCGGCAGGGGTATGAGAAAGATGAGCACACACGAGGGATGTACCGAAGTGGAGTAAAACTGAATGTGGAAAGGAATCGCCTTTTGACCGAATCATACAAGGCCACGGAAGGCGAACCGATGGTCCTGCGGCGTGCGAAGGCGCTTTCGCATATCCTGAGGAATATGAGTATCTTTATTGTCCCGAACTCCCGTATTGTTGGCCATTCCGGGTCAACACCAAATGATCTTTATTATCCCATAGAGGTGAACTGGAAATCTCCCTGGCGGGCCATGAACTCGGATGATGCCAGAAACATTTTGGATGATGAAGGGCGCGCTGAGATGGAGAAGATCGTTGAATACTGGAAAGGCAAGACCCTGAGTGACCTGCGCAAGAATGCCTTTAAGGGAGACCTGGAGAAATACTTCAAGTTTGAAGGAACTTTCCTCTGGTCCCACTGGGATGAACTGGGGGTTCCTAATTATGAAAAACTGTTAACAAAAGGGATCAACGGGATAAAGAAGGAAGCCGAAGAAAAATTAAAGAATGTAATAGAAACAGTTCCCGATAACTATCTTGAGCAGTGTGAATTTCTAGAAGCTGTTATCATCACCCTGGATGCAACAGCCGATTTTGCTCGAAGGTATGCCAAAAAGGCAAAAGAGATGGCCGAAAGTGAAAAAAATAAGGCACGGAAAAGGCAGCTTGAGCAGATTGCGGAAGTCTGCCGCCGAGTACCAGCCGAGCCTGCAATTACCTATTACCAAGCCCTGCAGTCCTTCTGGTTTATCAACCTGATCACCAGACAGATCGAGCTTATGAGCCTTGGATGCGGTGCCAGGTTTGATATCCTGTTTGATCCCTACTATCGGAAGGATCGTGCCGAGGGCAGAATTACCAGGGAAGAGGCACTTGAGCTGATGGAGCATCTTCTGTTGAAGTTTGAGGAGTCAGGGATGTGGTATTCACCAATGATCACCGGTATTTATGGTGGTGTTCAACAGCTCCAAGGAATCACTTTGGGTGGTGTTGACGAAAACGGAAATGATGTCACAAATGAAATGACTTATATAACTCTTGAGGCTGCCAGAAGGCTTCACATCCTTCAGCCGACCATCGCTCTAAGGGTACATAAAAATACTCCGAAGGAACTGCTTTCAGCAGCCACGGATGTGATAAGAACCGGCTGCGGTTACCCTTCCCTATTTAATGACGAGGTGATTATACCCCTCCTGCGTGAATGGAAGGTTGTTGAACAGGACATCTATAACTACTCCCTCAGCGGATGCGTTTATCTTGACATCCCTGGTAAAAACCTAGTTCGCAGGGCAACAGGCTATTTTGTACTTCCCAAATGTCTGTGGTGGGCCCTGCACCAGGGCGTTAATCCACAGACAGGCGAGCAATACGGTGCCCGCACGCCTGACCCTGAAACCTTCACCTCCATCGAAGATGTCATTGAAGCGTATCTCGAGCAGGTCAGATTCTTCTTCGACAAGATGGTAAAGCTGGAGAACACCTGTCGTAGATTGTATCAGAGATATGCGCCCCGGCCTTTCCTGTCCGCATTTCTGGATGGCTGTATTGAGCGTGGGCAGGATACAAGAAGATGGGTCTATCCCTCAAACCTGAACTCCTTTAACATCATCATTGGTCCGACCAATGTGGCTGATTCCCTGGCTGCCATAAAGAAGCTGGTTTTTGATGACAGGGAATTGACCATGAGGGAGTTCATCAATATCCTGGACAAAAACTGGGAAGGCCATGAAGACCTTCGCCAGAGAGTCATAACCCAGATCCCCAAATGGGGAAACGATGACGACTATGTTGACCTCCTTGCCAAGGAGGTCCACGAACGTTCGGAAGCTGTCTATCAGGAGTTTACCGATGAGCACGGCGCTAAATGGAGAGGTGACGGAAGCGGCGTATCTGCCACATACGGCCTTGGACCTGGAACACCGGCTACACCCGACGGTAGAAAAGACGGCGAGCCCTTTGCCGATGCCACTCTGTCACCAATGCTTGGCAGGGATACAAATGGTCCTACCGCCGTTCTGGCATCCTGCGCTAAAATCAAACCCCTTAATCAGCTCTTGAATCAGAAGTTCCTTCCCCAGTTTATGGATGACGAGCATAAAGACCAGTTTATCAGCTACCTCAGAGCCTGGTGCGA
>JADFWA010000137.1 GCA_015222855.1 Pseudomonadota bacterium
CGCGTGGAAGCCGCCTGTCGGTGTATTCCCACCCGGAGCGACTTGGCTGCTCAACAAATAACCTGAATTATTTATAAAAAATGGAACAGCTTGGCAAAAGTTTCGCAGACAGCCGTTTTGGAGATGTTATGGTTGTTGGTGGAGGGATCAGCGGCATTCAGGCCGCTCTTGATCTTGCCACCGCAGGTTTTAAGGTTTACCTGGTTGAGAAATCACCCACCATCGGCGGCAAGATGGCCCAGCTTGATAAGACCTTTCCCACGAATGATTGTTCCATGTGCATTGAATCTCCCAAGTTTATTGAATGTGACAGGCATCCCAACATAGAGATCCTGACCTATACGGAAGTTGACAGCGTAGAAGGAGAAGCAGGAGACTTCACGGTAATCCTGATTAAAAAGCCCAGATACGTTATAGAGGACAAATGCACCGGTTGTACTGTCTGTGTAGAGTATTGCCCGGTCCGGGTTCCTGATCCGTTTAACCAGGACTTATCGTCCAATAAGGCCATCCATATATATTTTTCTCAAGCCGTTCCCCTTGTCACTTATATAGATGAAAACTGCCTTTTCCTGAAAGACAAGAAATGTACGATCTGCCAGGGAGTATGTAAGCATGACGCCATAGATCTTCATCAAGAGGCGGAGAAGGTAGATGTAAAGGTAGGGGCGATCGTTCTGTCCCCAGGCTATGAGACTTTTGACCCTAGGCTCCGGGGCGACTATGGTTATGGAAAGATGAAGAACGTGGTAACCAGTCTTGACTTTGAACGGCTCTTATGTGCCACCGGGCCTCACGAAGGTGAGATATTGCGCCCTTCAGACAAAAAGCACCCGCATAAAATAGCCTGGATTCACTGCGTCGGTTCCAGGGAGGTTATCCCTGGCGGTAACAGCTATTGTTCCGCGGTATGCTGCTCGTATATCCAGAAGCAGGTGATTCTGACAAAAGACCATGACGCGGACACGCAGGCAACCATATTCCATAACGATATACGATCCTTTGGCAAGGATTTCGAACGATTCTACCAAAGAGCAGAGAAACTTCCCGGGGTCACATTTATAAGAAGCTACGTATCGATAGGAAAAGAGATCCCGGAAACAAAAAATGTAACCATTCGATACGCCACCTCCGAGGATGGGGTAAAGGAAGAAGAATTCGATCTGGTGGTATTGGGCGTTGGATTGAACCCTCCCGCGGATGTGCAGAACCTGGCTGAGACGTTCGGCATCCAGCTCAATTCTCACGGATTCTGTAAAACCGATCCTGTTAATCCTATGGAAACCACTCGCCCGGGAATTTATGCAAGTGGAGCCTTCCTGGGCCCGATGGATATCCCCGAGTCGGTTGTGACCGCCAGCGGGGCTGGAATCCTCTGTGGTTGTCTCCTTGATTACCGGCGAGGGAAGCTGGCCAAAGAAAGGATATATCCACCGGAAAGGGATGTCTCGGAAGAGGAGACCAGGGTGGGTGTCTTTGTGTGTCACTGCGGCGCCAATATCGGAAGAGTGATAGATGTTCCTTCCGTAGTTGAATATTCCTCCACCTTAGACAATGTTGTTCACGCTGAGGAAGGCCTCTTTGTGTGTTCTACTGATGCTGCCGAGCAAATATCAAACACGATCCGGGAAAAAGGGCTCAATCGCGTGGTTGTCGCCGCCTGCACCCCCAGGACACATGAGCCGCTGTTCAGGGACACGCTTCGGGAAGGGGGAATTAATCAATATTTCTTCGACATGGCTAATATTAGAGAACATTGCTCCTGGGTCCACTC
>JADFWA010000014.1 GCA_015222855.1 Pseudomonadota bacterium
AAATGTTCAATTTTGTTCAAGGTCAAGGAAGATGAAGATTTTAACCGCAGGAATACACTTTCGTATTTTGAGGATTAAAATCTTCATCTGACGCAGAGATTGGGCAAAAGGGGATGTTTTGCAAGGGTCTCAAATATACCGGGAGAAGATATGGAGGCTAGTGGAGCCGGTTATCGAATCTGAGGACATGGAGTTGGTCGATGTCGAATGTCTGAAGATGAAATCCCGCTGGCTTGTAAGGATTTACATGGATAAGGAGGGGGGCATTACTCTCGATGACTGTTCTGAGATCAGCAATCAGGTTGGAGACTTGCTCGATATACATGAAGCGCCTCCCGGTCCTTACATCCTGGAAGTATCCTCACCCGGTCTTGACCGACCCCTTGCGAGAGAAAAGGATTTTATTAAATACAGGGGGCACAAGATTAAGGTCAAAGTGAGAGATAGTTTGGATGGAAAGAAAATCTTTCGTGGGAAATTGGTGGATTTTCTTGATGAAGATGGGGAGAAGATACTGGTTATTGACGCAAAAGGGAATACATATCGCATACCAAGGGAAACCGTGGTTAAGGCAAATCTTGAGTATGAGGATAAAGGCATATGAGAAAATGGGGGAATTTTTAGATGTTGCCGGAACTTACACGCCTGATCGAGCAGATGGGCAGAGACAAGGGTATAGATAAAGAGACAATCATAGAGGTATTGGAAACGGCCATGTTGACGGCTGCGAGGAAAAAGCTTGGACAGCACGTGGATGCGGAAACCGCCTACAATGAAGATGCGGGAGAGATAGAGGTGTTCCTGTTTAAAACCGTTGTGGAAAAAGTGTTGGATCCCGATACCCAGATATCTCTGAAGGATGCAAGAAGAGACCTGGATGAAGAAGCAGAGCTGGGGGACAGCCTCGGCATGAAGATAGAGGCAAGTACTTTTGGCAGGATTGCGGTCCAGACGGCCAAGCAGATCATTATCCAGAAGGTGAAGGATGCGGAGCGGGATATAATTTATGAGGAATACAAGGACAGAAAGGGAGAATTGGTCAACGGTTTTGTTCAGAGATTTGAAGGGGGGAGCATTATAGTTAATCTTGGCAGGGCAGAGGGAGTGATTCCTCCGGATGAACAGGTTTTTAGAGAGTCATATAGGAGGGGAGAAAGGATCCGAGCATATATATGTGATGTAAAAAGGGTATCCAAAGGTTCCCAGATAATACTTTCCAGGACACATCCGGGTTTCCCCAGGGAGCTTTTCGAGGTTGAAGTTCCCGAGATTTCCGAAGGGTTGATCGAGATTGTAAATATAGCAAGGGAGCCTGGAAACAGATCCAAGGTTTCCGTCAAGACAAATGACAGGGATATTGATCCGGTTGGTGCCTGTGTGGGCATGAGGGGTTCCCGGGTGCAGAGTGTAGTACAGGAACTGAGAGGAGAAAGGATAGACATTGTTCCCTATTCTGATGATCCTGTGGAATATGTTTGCAATGCCCTGTCGCCGGCCAAAGTTGATAAGGTTACCATGGATGAAGAGACACGATCGATGGAAGTTATTGTTCCCGACGATCAACTTTCTCTGGCCATCGGAAAGAACGGGCAAAATGTAAGATTGGCTGTGAGGCTTACGGGATGGAGGATTGATGTCAAGAGTGAATCGGTCGAGGCGGAACAGACCGAAGAGGGATATAAATCGCTTATGCAGGTTACGGGTATAGGTGAGGTTACCGCGGAACTTCTCTTCAGAGAGGGGTTCAAGGATGTTGCGGCGCTGTCTGCAGCCAGTCCTGATATGTTGACCGTGATTCCTGGAATTAGCGAGAAGAAGGCGCTGGCCTGGATTGAAAAAGCAGGGGAAATTGTTGATAGTGAGGTTGGCAAAGAGAAGGCGTGAGGCTAAGGGCGAAGGGCCAAAGGAAGCCCCTTTAACCTTTAGCCTTTTACCTTTTGCCTTGAAATTAGACCATATTTGGGAGTCTTAAGAATGTCCAAGATGAGAGTTTATGAGTTGGCCAAGGAACTGAATATCGGCAGCAAGGAGTTTATGTCTCGATTAGAGAAGCTTGGTATCGCCGTGAAGTCCCATTCGAGTTCGCTTGAAGAGAGCGATGTTGAAAGGGTGCGGAGAGAATTTGCATCGGATGGAGTGCGTGAAGTTGAAGAAAAGAGAATAAAATCTACCGTTATCAGGAGAAGGGCTGTACGTCGGCCGGT
>JADFWA010000138.1 GCA_015222855.1 Pseudomonadota bacterium
CTACCATGGTTACCGTCGACATCAAGCTTCCCAAACACAATATCACCCTTGTAATCCTTGGCCAGTTTTTCAATAATCGGGCCTATCATCCTGCACGGGCCACACCATTCCGCCCAGCAGTCAATGACCAGAAACGGATACTTGGTGATTGCATCATCAATGTTTTCATCGGTTACGCTAATCGGACAATCTGGATTGTCTAGAAGTTTTCCCATCTTTATGCCTCCTTACTTTCGATTAATTTCAAAATTTTTTTTATCAAATCTGTTTGTCTAAGATAATAGCATCGTGCATTACCTTCCTTGCGGCAATCAACGATACCATGTGCCTTAAGAATGGTGAGATGCTGGGAAACATTTGCCTGGCTTACACGAATACTGCTTTCCACTTCACCCACACACTTCTCACCCTCTGTTAGTTCCTTCACTATCCTGAGTCTGGTCGGATTCCCCAAGGCCTTGAAAAAACCGGACATCTTTTCATAATCTAAATCAGCCACATAACCCCCATGCACAAGAGTATTAATATATTCTAATATTCATATATAATCATCATTCTTTTGTTGTCAAGTGGAAGTTGGATTTTTCACGAAGCCGTCAAGATTTCATCTTTTTAAATCATTATCTTGTGATTTCAGGTGAGGCATCCGGATCAAAAGGGTTTATTCTTACGGCGTAAGAAAACAGAAAAGGATAATCATTTTTCAGATGTCTCATGTAATTTAACCATTCCGAGATAAGAAGAACATACGTCCTTTTCATATCAATGGCAATGTTGCTATTATCTCCCTATAGCCTTTAGTATCTCGCGGGCGAATCCCGTCTCCGGGCGTGCACCCACTATGCTATGTTCCTCATTAATGACTGTGTGAGGAACTCCTTGAACATTATACTTTACCGCCAGGAAAGAAAATTCTGAACTTTCCACCATGTCAGCGGTAATGTGGTCACTGGCTATGGCAAACCTGTGAGCAGTGCGAACCGCACCTGGACAATAGGGTCAGGTAGGGGAGATCAAAACCTGTATGTGCACGGGTCGATCAACTTTGGATAATTCGGCCATCACGTCTTTACCCAGTCCGGAGTCCCGTTTTCCCACATCCATGATGTCCTCTATCAGGACATTGAACTCATAACCTGCAGGAACTCCGTAAAAGCGGATACCGTAGTCCCTATCACCTGAGAGAACAATGGCCGGAATCTTGTCCACTCCGTACTTCTTGGCCAGGTCAGCCTCGGCCACGAAGTCATGTACCTCAAGGGAAAGCTTGTCCGAAAGACCGGATACTTCCTCAAGCAGCGTTCTGGTCATTTCACAGTGCAGACACTCCATCTCCTGGGTGAACATTGCGATCTTGACATCTTCCTTAATTTCCTTAAAGATACTTATCAGTTTTTCCCTGTCTTTTTCTTTCAGCATTCCCATGACGCACCTCCTTAAATTAGAGATTTGTTGATGAGGTAATCATATGCGGATAATGCGGCCTTGGCCCCCTCGCTGGCGGCGATTACAATCTGCTTATGCGGAACCGTGGTAACGTCGCCGGCGCCGAAGAGGCCTTCTACACTGGTGCGGCAGGAGCAATCCACAATTACCTCGCCTTGCTCATTTAATTTGACAAGATTCTTAACCGACTCATTATTGGGCAAAAGCCCAATCTCCACGAAGACACCATTCGTATCCAGTTTTTCTTCCTTTTCATTTCCCCGGTTCTTGAGAACCACAGCAGTTACCCTGTCCTTACCCTCGATTCCGACAACTTGGTGGTAATCCAACAAGATCGCCTTATCAGACTGTTTCACCCTTTCTTGGAGGGCCGCATCCGCCTGCCACCCTTTGATGAAGTTTATAAGGGTTACCTCAGCCCCCACCTTCAACAGGTCTATGGCGGTAGTAAAGGCCGAATTTCCGCCACCTGCCACAATTACCTTTTTCCCCTTGAAGAACGGGGCATCGCATGTAGCGCAATAGGCTATGCCTCTTCCCACTAAGTCTTTTTCTCCAGGCACGTTGAGCGGTCGGTGGTGTTTACCGGTAGCCACGATAACGGTGTGACTTGAATAAGTTTTGCTATCATCTGTATAAGCCTTAAATGTCTCTTCATCTTTCTTGACATCGGTAATGGCAGGACCCAGGCTGACGGCAATATCAAAACTTTCGACATGTTCTTCAAACATGTCGACGAGATCCTTGGCATTAATGCTTTGAAATCCAAGCCAATTCTCGACCTCAGAGGTTTCGCGCACCTGTCCTCCGAAGTCCTTGGTAATGATAGCAAAGTTCATCATCTTTCGGGCAGCATAAACCGCCGCACTCATGGCCGCCGGACCGCCTCCCAGGATGAGGAGATCATAAGTAACCTCCGGCTCCGGCTCCTTTGCTTTTTCCAACAATGAAATATCCAGGGAAAAATCAGGAAAATCCATATCGCACCTCCTAATCGAAAGATATTATGGGTTTTGTCTTATTATCCAATTAACCACCTGCTGTCTGCGGGAAGGCGGTGTTGCTATACAAATATTCCACCTTTTCTTTATGTTTCATTTCTTCATTGGCCATCTTGAGGAGCATTTTTTTTGCTTCACCGTCCGGGTGCAGATCAGCAAGGGCCTTATAAAAATTGTATGACTGGAGTTCTCTGTGAGCAGCCACAAGATATACATCCTTGCTATCCATGTCCTTTTTGATGTCCGGTTCTTCCAGATACTCAGCTATTTTGTAATCGACGACATCAGTCAACCGCAGTGAATCTGACCCGTAACGACCTTCACGGTAGCTGACCAGAAACTCCTTGTGCTTTTGCTCCTCGTCTGCGAGAAACTTCAGTGTGTCCTTAACACTTTTATCCTCGATCCTGTCATGCAGACCCATGTAGAAACCATAGGCCTCCTCTTCTCTTTCGATTGCGATGTCAATAAGGCTTCCTAAATTTTTTTCTTTCATATCTCATCCTCCTCCTTTTTCTTTTCACCCTTGATTGCCAAGAGGTTCTCTTGGTCCGCCTCTTACAATACTCAATCCGTATTTGCACTCAACCCGTTTTGTACCATGACCACCTCAAGCGGAGAGAATTACCCACGACAGAGACTGAGCTCATGGCCATGGCGGCCGCTGCGAACACAGGATTCAAAAGGATCCCGAAAAAGGGATATAATAATCCTGCTGCAATGGGGATGCCGAGACTGTTGTAGAAAAATGCCCAGAAGAGGTTTTGTTTGATTACTCGCATGGTCTGAAATGAAAGTCTGATAGCCATGGGAACAGATCGTAAATCGTCTCTGATCAGTGTGATGTCACTGGCTTCTATGGCCACATCAGTCCCGGCGCCAATTGCTATGCCTATGTCGGCAGTTGTCAGCGCCGGTGCATCGTTAATACCATCCCCGACCATGGCAACCACCTGACCCTGTGTCTGCAGTTGCCGAATTACATCTGCCTTGTCACCGGGAAGCACCTCGGCCAGTATCTGATCAATGCCGAGAGCATCGCCAACGGCATGAGCTGTTTTTTCATTATCTCCTGTAATC
>JADFWA010000015.1 GCA_015222855.1 Pseudomonadota bacterium
AAATGTTCAATTTTGTTCAAGGTCAAGGAAGATGAAGATTTTAACCGCAGGAATACACTTTCGTATTTTGAGGATTAAAATCTGAATCTGACGCAGAGATTGGATAAAAGTGGGCGTTTTGCAAAGGTCTCGTAAAGGGCAATAACAAAAAGGAGGTATGTATGAAAAAGGGTGTTGTAAGTAGTATTTTGGGTTTTCTGTTTGTAGTGGTGTTGGCCTCGCTGGCGACGGCTTCTGAAGCGGCTCCCGCAGCCACGGTGGATTATACGAAGGCGATTGTGCTGGGATGCAGTCTTTTTGGCGCCGCTATAGCTATCGCATTCGGTTCGTTCGGTACCGCTCTTGGAATGGGTAATGGATTGAATGCCGCCTTGAATTCCGTTGGCAGGAATCCTGAAGCCCAGGGCAAGGTACTGATCACAATGATGGTAGGTCTGGCGATGATTGAATCTCTCGCCATCTACGCGTTGGTCATTTCTTTGATCTTGCTTTATGCCAATCCACTTCTGAAGTTTATTGGCGGTTAAGATTACGGCTTTATAACGGGAAAAAGAGGGGGAGCTCAAAAAAAGAAGACTTTCCCTCTTTTTTTTGTAAATTTGGATTGAACAGTTATGTTCAGCGCTTATCTCATCAACGATCCCTTCGGTGACCCCGGTGTATATGTAGGGTTTAAGTACAGAAACAGCGCGATCCTCTTTGATCTGGGCGATCTTCATTCAATGCCCCCTCGAAAACTTCTCAAGATAAGTCATATTTTTGTTTCCCATACCCACATGGATCACTTTATCGGATTTGACCATCTGTTGAGGGTCTTACTGGGACGCGACAAGCACCTTTCACTCTTTGGCCCGCCGGGTTTTATTGAAAATGTGGAAAGCAAGATAGCCGGCTATACCTGGAATCTTGTCGAAAATTATACAAACGATTTTGTGCTCCTGGTGACGGAGGTGCATCCTGAACATAAAATAACCAGGCGCTATCGTTGTCAGGAGGCTTTTAAGCCTGAAATAGTAGGTGACAGTGAAAGCTTTGACGGTACGATTATGGAGGAGAATTTCTTTACCGTAAAAGGGGTATTCCTTGATCACAAGATTCCCTGTCTTGCTTATTCCTTGAAAGAGAAACAGCGTATAAATATCAAGAGAAACAGGTTGGATGAGATGGGACTTCCTGTGGGGGCATGGCTTATGGGATTGAAGGAGAGCATCATGAGGGGTGATCCGGATGATACGCCGATCAGGGTGTGGCGGAGGCATGACGGCAAAGATGTTTTGGAAAAGATATTACCTCTCGGAGAATTGAGGGAAAACATTGTAAAGATCACGCCGGGTCAGAAGATCACATATATAGCGGATGCCGTCTACAGTGAAGAAAACGCGCGCAGGATTGTTGAACTGGCCCATATGTCGGAGGTACTTTTTATTGAGGCATGTTTCCTGGAGGAGGATGCGGAGAAAGCCGCGGAAAAGTATCATCTCACCGCCATGCAGGCGGGCGATTTGGCGCGAAGGGCAGGGGCAAAGAGGATGACAGTATTCCATTTTTCTCCGAAGTATAAAGGATGTGGAGAACTCCTGGTGGATGAGGCCGTGGGTGCCTTCCTCGGGGAAGGCGGAAAACGGAAATCGGAAAACGAATAACGAATTTATATTTTCGCGATTTGAAATCCTTTTAGCTGAATAGCCACCGAGCGTTGAAGCAGGTCGATGGATACGACAAAGAGTTCCTTCTCATAGTCCGTGCGGAGCACAGTTCCTTCGATACCCTTGAAT
>JADFWA010000139.1 GCA_015222855.1 Pseudomonadota bacterium
AAAACAAAACAGCCGGTCAGGACGCTTTGTTGAACGTCCTGACCGGCTGTTATCTATTTTATCCGATGATCTGTTTTCATGCCATCCCCCCATGAAAAGTCCTGAGAGAGTGTATGAATTCACCCGTTTACTGTCAAATACAATCCGTCCGGTGTTACAGACCGTTCACCTTCCAGTAGCTGCGGATATCATCCTTCAGATTCTGCGGCAGCGGCACATAAACCAGCTTGATCGCCATCTCGTCGCCATTGCTGAAAGCCCAGTCGTAGAATTTAATCGCTTGCCGGTTGGAGTCCGTCTTCTCTTTGGCCAGCAGAATGAACGAAGCTCCCGCAATCGGCCAGGAGGCCTTGCCCGGGGCATTGACCAGCCACAGGTAATAGCCCCTGTCCTGTTCCCACTTGGCAAAAGAGGCGGCAGCCTTGAAGCTGTCGAAAGAGGCGCTGACGTACTTTCCTTCGCGGTTCTGCAGGGTGACGTCAGCCAGCTTGTTCCGTTTGGCATAGGCGAATTCCACGTAGCCGATGGAGTTCTTCACTCGTTTGACATAGTTGGTCACCCCTTCATTCCCTTTGCCGCCGATCCCGACCGGCCAGTTCACCGACTTGCCCGCCCCGGTTGTCTCTTTCCAGTCTTTGCTGACTTCAGAGAGGTAGCGGGTGAAGATAGCGGTGGTTCCTGAACCGTCGGAGCGATGAATGACCGTGATCTGGGCATCAGGTAATTTCAATCCTGTATTCAGTTCGACAATTTCCGGATCGTTCCACCTGGTGATTTTACCGAGAAAAATGTGCACCATAACCTCGGCAGTCAGTTTGAGCTGCGCACCGCCGATCCCTTTGATATTGACGATCGGCACCACGCCGCCGATGATCGCCGGGAACTGCAGCAGCCCCTTCTCCGCTAACTTTTCAGGTCTGATCGGGGCATCTGAAGCACCGAAATCGACGGTCCGGTTACTGATCTGGCGAACTCCGCCGCCGGAACCGATCGACTGATAATTGACTTTTGTCCCGGTATCCTTCTGATACTGAAAAGCCCAGCCGGAATAGACGGGATAGGGAAACGACGCGCCTGCACCATTGAGTGTTGAGCCGGCGTGAGACAGGGTTGGCAATAAGATCAACGACAACAGGACGAGTAACAGATTTTTCATGGTTTTCCTCCGTAAGTGAATTGTTTGCGAAGGACAGTAAACAAAGAATGTTTCACATTTATGAAGGAACTGTTAAAGGGATGTAAAATTGTCGTTCATTTGGATTCGGGACAGTCACTGACCACCGGCTATGCCGGTGGTTTACGGAACCGCATAATTATTTTGATCTTATGAGCATATTTCATATTGACAGCAGTCAATATAGACTTTATATTATGCTCAAACGAGCACAACAGGAGAGAACATTCAATGCCCCGACCCAAAAAGCCCAGATTTGTATCCGCCTATCCGGCCATCGCTGCTTTTGTTCCTCAGGGAGTGACCGTTACCGGCGAGATTTTTATGTCCGTGGAAGAACTGGAATCCATCAGGCTGAGCGATTTTGAACACCTGGATCAGGAAATGGCCGCAAATATGATGGAGGTATCCAGGCATACCTACGGCCGAATTCTTGCCAATGCCCGCAGTATCGTAGCAGAAGCCCTGGTTACCGGAAAAGCCCTGAAAATCGGGGGCGGCGCATATGAATTTCGCGGGATGGGCGGGCGTCGACGCAGAAGAGGCGGAAGAGGGCATGGAAGGAGGTGAGCGATATGCCACAAGGAGATAGAACAGGCCCTCAGGGCCAAGGTCCGAAGACGGGACAAGGCCTTGGGAAGTGTGGTCCTAAAGGCGGAAACCCTGCGCCACAGAGTCAAGGCGGTATGGAAACCGGCAGGGGACAGAGAGCAGGCAGGGGTGCTGGCCGAGGTCAGGGAAAAGGCAGAGGAGCGGGACAAGGCCGTGGTAACAGACGGTAAACGGTAATCATTCAATCCAAAACAAAATTACATTAAGGAGGTAATACTATGCCAGGATTTGATCGAACAGGTCCGGTGGGTGCTGGTCCCATGACCGGCGGAGCCAGGGGCCTTTGTAATCCTGCAAATGCGGGATACAATCCCAGGTTCACTGAAGGCTTTAGCTATGGTAGAGGTTTAGGGCTAAGACGCGGATTTCGAGGTGGATTCGGCCCGGACAGGGGTTTGGGACGCGGTTTTGGCAGGGGTTACGAATGGTATCCGCCTGCTGTTGGCCCGGCCTATCCGGCGGACGCATCCGACGAGATAGACATGCTAAAGGCTGACGCCAATTACATGCAAAAATCATTGGATGCTATCAATAAACGAATTGAGGAATTGGAAAAGAAACCTTCCACATCATCTTGATTGAGCCGCATTGCTGAGGCTGCATGATACTAAATGAATTAAGGGGTGGTAAATATACTGCCCCTTAATTTTTTAATTTACCTGCGATTTATTTAGATCATTTAGATCAGCGTGTAAAAAATGCAAGAATGCCATGTAGAAAAGCGCAGACAAATAAAATAATTCCTGTTTTTTTGTGAATTCCAAACGGTACCTTAATTAAACGCAGGCCTGTTCCAAGCTGAAAAACAAGTAAAATAAAATTGCAAATTCCGAGAATCAAAATAATCGACAATCCACCGATCTTCATTAATAGACCCCATGCTGCTTAATTTATTTTATAAAAACCTTCTTTATCGCCTTTTTTTTGCTTCCGTGGAGATTACAGCTTGCTTCAGCTTCAATTATTACGTCATCAGTTACTATGTATTTAATCTCCTCGGTAAAATTTTTAGCTTTAGGTCTTTTGTACTTATACTTACCATAGTCCCATCTTGCTATCGCTTTACCATTAACCTTTATAGAAACCCATTTTGTATAATGAAAATAATTATTGGCGCTGTGTGTAACATGGACTTTTATTGTGATTTCGGTTCCTCTTTCAACTGAATTCGGAGCTTCCAGTGAAACCGAGGACTGATTTGCAAAAGCTGCGCCTGATGAAATGCAAGAAATAAAAACAAATACAGCCACAACTAACCCTGTTTTCAGTTTTTTCATAATCAGTTACTCCTTAAGTAAATTTGCATGACATCTTAACAATGAATTACTCTATTTACAACCTTGTATGATATATAATTATTGATTTTCACATCTAAAAAGGTCTATAGATTAAAAATAAAATTTCAAATGGAGAAGGCATGATGCCGGCCTGCGAGCCAAGGCCAACGAAAGAAAGTTAGTCCTGAACGGTGAACCCTGAACCCCAAGGATTTGCGTGAGCTTAAAACGTTCCATAAAAAGCGGATTCGGATTTGGCCTGACATCCGGTATAATTACGACTCTTGGTTTAATTATCGGGTTATACTCGGGTGCTCACTCAAGAAAAGTTATCATAGGCGGCATATTGACAATAGCTGTTGCCGATGCCTTATCCGATGCCCTTGGCATTCATATTGCCGAGGAATCAAAAAAACATCCGACTATAGAAATATGGGAAGCCACACTTTCAACCCTGTTTTCTAAATTCTTTTTTGCAATAACATTCCTGTTGCCGATGTTGATTTTTTCTCTTAAACAGGCAATTGTTGTCAGCATAGTATGGGCACTTCTTCTGTTGACTGTTTTCAGTATTTACGTTGCAAATGAACGCGGGGTAAATCCCTGGAAGGTAGTAATGGAACACATCTCTATTGCCGTGTTGGTCATAATTCTTACATATTATGTGGGAATATTTATATGTCATAATTTTTCATAAAACTTAAACAGTTTTGACATTTTTTGGTACGTAATATGTTAGTTAAAAGGAGGTTAAGCTATGTCAAATAATAAAGTCAACAATTCAATTAATTTTGAAAAGGCTCTTAAAATCGGCCGTCCGCCAAACATAGTAAAGCTTTTTCCCAATTCAAAAGCATTAATCGTTAGTGGAAAGTTTATAGACAGAGCTATGATTACAAAGGGTAAAGCAATCGCAATGGCTGCTAATGGCAGAAATTATTTTGTGATACGTGGAGCTCTTAAAGCCGCTCAGCGCGTAAATTCGCCTATTATCATTGAAATCGCCAAGTCGGAAGGTGGCGCAAATGCCTATTGCGCAGTAAATTACTGGAACATTGCCAGGATTGTTGACGCTCTGTGCAATGAACTGAATATCACGATACCGGTAGCTTTACACGCAGATCATTATGGCATAAAAAAAGATGAAGATATTGAAGAGGCAAAAACAGAAATTCCTACGTTATTTGAAGCAGGAATTACATCTATTGCAATAGATGCTTCACACATGCCTGATGACAAGAATCTTCTTGCGAACATTGAGCTAAATCCATTTATCCCCGGATGGGCCGGTCTTGAAACAGAGGTTGGTGAAATTAAGGGCAAAGAAGGCCTTTCAACGGTGGATGAAGCTTTGTTTCTCATACAGGGCCTGAATGCCAATAATATTTTTCCTGACTGGATAGCATTAAATAATGGAACAACTCATGGTATAGAGGCGAGTGACCAGGGAATTCAACTAAACCTGACCGCTGAAATCCACGAAGCTTTAGCAAAATACAATATGTCTGGTGCACAGCATGGAACATCCGGAAACAGCTCTGAAAGGTTGAGAGAGATAGCAGCTAAAACCAGAACCACCAAAGCAAATGTGGCTACAGCTCTTCAAATGATTTCATGGGGTCTGGAGGTTAATGATTACGGAAATGCCAGGCTTGATAATGATGGCAAGTTTATCAAGGTAAAAGGCGAAGGTGTTACAGAGAAAATATGGTCTGAAATAGTTGCCTATGCAGAATCAAAAGGACTTAAAGCAGGGGATTACAAGAAGCTTAACCTGCCGTTTGAAAACAGGCTGCTTGGACAGCCAAAAGAGATAAAAGAAAGGATGTCGAAACGAGTCGAAGAATTTATATATAATATGCTTGTAAATGTGTTTAATGCACAGGATACAGCTCCCGTTGTCATCAGCTCCATACTTGATTTT
>JADFWA010000140.1 GCA_015222855.1 Pseudomonadota bacterium
CAAAATACTCAATGTATTCCTGCGGTTAAAATTTTCGCCTTCCTTGAACTCGAACGAAATTGAGTATTTTTCAAAGGTCTCATAGCTTACAAGACTACGAATAAATTCTATCTTACCATGAAAGACACGATCTTCATCGCTATAATGAACCGAGCCATAATATCCTTTGTAACTCATCATATCTTTCATAACATTTCCTCCTCAGTCTTTCAATCCCTTCCGATCTTTGGATAAATTACTGCCGACAGTATATAAAGCACTAAGGCAGTAAGCACCACCGATTTGAAACCCCATTCAATGGCGATCAGGACGGTTGCCGAGGCTCCGATGACGGAGAAGAAACCATTTATTCCCCAGGCCCATGGGATCAATCCTTCCCTGTTTTCTGTCAGTCGGCTTAATCCGGAAGGGAAGGGGATGCCCATCGGTATGGCAAGCGGCGCTATTAATAGGCTGCAGATAATCATACGCATCCCCAGAGAGAAGCCGGACAAGGTGTTCTGTAACAGGTGATCGGTTTTTATGTAGATGATTCCGACGGTGGCAATAAAGGCTATGGCAAGGAGGATTTGTTTCGGTTTTACTGTGCCAATCTTTCCTGCGATTAGACTTCCGATTCCTGAATAGATGAGAAAAGAGCCGATGACGACGCTTGCGGAGAAGACGGGGTCATAGAGATACCGGATGAACTGCTGGAGGAATGACATCTCCAGGAACATGTAGGCCAGACCGAGTGCACCGAAATAAACGAAGACCGGTGTTTTCCCACGTGGTGAGCCTCCAATCAGTTTGATGGGGGCAAGTATTAAAATCAGGCTCAGTATGACGAGAATGCAAAGCGCTATCCAGACGAGAATATATCCCCAGTCTATGAGGGGTATGGATATCCGCCCGTATGGGCCGAGATATTTCTTCAGGACGGCCAGTTTGAAGGTGTGGGCGAAGAATGGCCTGTCATCGGTGGCAGGCCGGATATAGAACGGATATTCATTATAAAATTGTTCTCCTTCCCCCGAAAGCAGCCTGGTTGCGGCAAGGAAAAAGTAGCTTTCGTCCAGTTTGTTTACGATATTGGTTTCCTCTTCTTTGATACCGGGATAGTAGCAGAGATCGAAAAGGCGGCTCTTACAGAATTTTTTGGCGGTTTCAATCTCTTCCCGGTTGAAGTCGCCCTTTTTTATCAGTAGAGTCGCCGTCTGCCAGCTCCTGATCATGATGATGGATTTGGGTGCATTTTTGGCCTCAAGGGCATCAATGGCCGTTGCCAGAAGCTTTATACAGTCCCTGGGAGGGTTTTTGATCCACCTGGAAATGTTGAGAATGCCTCCGGGATTGAGGCGGCCCAGGCAGATTTTCAGGGACTCGGTCGTAAAGAGATAGTTTTCATTCAATGAATAAACGCCCGCGGAGGCCGACTCCATCGATTCGAGGAGACTTATCTGGATCAGGTCAAATCGCCTCATCGTGTTTTGAAGGAAGCCCCTCCCGTCTTCGACAAAAATCCGGCATTGTTCGGGATTGTAAATGTCTCCGCTGAAATTGCGATATTCCCCCTGCATAAGACGGATGATATCCCCGTTCATCTCCACGACGGAGATGTCCTTTGCCGTGTGATATTTCGCGTTCAGTACTTCCGTTCCCGCGCCTCCGCCGATTATGAGCACTGCCGGATCGCTCAAAAGTTTGTAGGGAAGGGAGGTGGTGCGATAGTCCATGAAGCGTATATCTTCCAAGTCGCCGGTGAACCTGTTAATCGCGCCCGCCGTATCTCCGTTCAGGAAGAGACCCTTCTGCTTTGGCAATCCGTGTGGACAGTTCAGGCTCAGGTCGGGCAGGTAATGGTATGCGGGGCTGTCCAAGACAGTGACGAGGCCCAGCGGGCCGAATGTTTCCGCCTCGATTTTTGCCCCCATCTGGCTTTTGGCAAGAGAGAGGTCTTTGAATTTGTTCATGTATACCGGCTTGTCATGGAGTAGAATGAAGTAAAGCGGGACTATCGCAATCAGGATAATTGCCGGAACCACGGTCTGGATGCGGCTGCTCGCGGCCGTAAGTGTTGCACAGACAGTTATTATGGAAATAATGAGGATAATTTCATAAGGGCCCAGGTGAAAAACTGTAAGCAGTATCAAAAGGCTTCCAATACCTGAGCCTGTCAGGTTGGAGAAGTATATCCTGTAGATATTTTCCGGGAAAATCGAAAAGCTGAGTCCTATGCATACGGCGCCGAGGAAAAAGGGGATGAACATGGCGAGGCTGATATAGAGAAGATTCAATGTCTCACGCGCCTGCCAGATTATCATGAGCGGGTTGAAGGCGATAACATGGCTCAAGTAGATATTTATCCAGATGGATGGAAGCAGCAGGAGGGGGAAGAGATACAGAATCGTTGAAAAGTTGTTTTTCAGCTTTGTTTTAAACAGGAAAATAAAGGCGCCGCTTGAGCCGAAGCCGAGCAGGGCGATGCTGACAATCAGGTAGGCAAAGTGGTGCCAGTACTGTATGGAAAATATCTTGAAGAGGATGATCTCGTAGGTGATCAGGGCGACTGAAATAAGAAAGACGGAAACCTGGGTTCTCTTTAGTGATGGGCGAGATGTCATGGGTTGTTGTTTCCTTCTTCACCCCTCCCCCTTCAAGGGGGGTGAAGCACCCGGTCGGGTATAAAACCCGACCCTACGATTCTGTAGGGTGGTATTTTATATACCACCGCATCCGGTCATGTCTGATAGAGGCACAAAGAGAGAAAAGCAAAACTGTTTTATTGGTTGAATTGGTTTCATTCGTTTCGTTGGTTAACTAATAGAACTAATCAAACCAACAGAACCGTTTTTATATGTGCCTTTGTGCCTCAAGCTGCCGGCGTCAGCCGGTAGCAGTCTACTTATACTTACCGGTAAGTGGTACGAAACGTACTGACATCAGGTTTCGGGTGGTTATTTTTCCGGCACTTCCCTTTTCTACCAGTACCAGGTTCTGAATCATGAAGGGGCCGCCGACGGGGATGACCATTCTGCCTCCATTTTTAAGCTGTTTCAGAAGAGGCGGCGGGATATGGCCGGCTGCAGCGGTTACGATTATGGCATCGAATGGCGCATGTTCCGGCCAGCCGTAGTAACCGTCGCCGCATGTGACTTCAACGTTCTTATAACCGAGTTTTTTTAGTCTGAGAGATGCCGATTTTGCAAGTTCGGGGATGATCTCAATTGTATATGCCTCCTTAGCGATACAGGAAAGAATTGCCGCCTGGTAGCCTGAACCTGTTCCGATTTCAAGAACACGATTCTCTTTATCCAGATTCAGTATCTCCGTCATGTATGCCACGATATAGGGCTGGGAGATTGTCTGTCCGTAACCTATCGGCAGGGGTGTGTCGTCATAGGCCATGATTACCCACCCTTTCGGGACAAACTCATGGCGTGGGACGGTCATCATTGCCCTGATAACATCTTCATTCCGGACACCCCTCCTGATAATCTGCTTGTTTACCATCCCCTTTCTCTTAGACGCAAAGGTCGTCTCATTGAATTCGTCCTGAGACGCTCCTTTTATCGGTGAAATGGCTGCGATAAAGAAGATCAGTGCTGATATTGATATTATTTTCCAGATTTTATTCATTTTTATGCTATTATAATCAATACTTGTGCTGTGTTAAGTTTGCGGTCGGGTCCCCGCCTGCCTCGCGTTGCGAAGCATGGTGGGCAGGTAAAATCCGACCCCTACAATTGGGGACTCGCTCTTAAAGTCCTATTCCCCCAAAATGGAGGAAAATGTTTTACAAAGTTGCCGCCGATTTTGTTATTATTACCCACTTTATGTGGATTCTGTTTGTGATACTGGGATTTCCGGTGTTTCTCTATTTCAATCTGTCTATCTGGAGGCTGCTCCACCTGGCTGCCCTGATCGCAGCCATTATTATGCAGCTTACCCGTACTATCTGTCCTCTAACCTATCTTGAAGCTTACCTGAAATCGAAAGATATATCCGGCGCCGTCTATCCGGGCGCCTTTATCATAGCAAAAATAGAGAGCATAATATATGTCGAAGATTTAATAACCCTTGAGAGAATAACCTGTCTGACTCTGTTTTTTTTCATAATCGTTTTGCTTTCCTTCTGGTTCAGGCCGATTAAGTTGAAACGGGAGAAAGTGAAAAAGTGAACGCGGTCAGGAAGGTAAGTATATCATGTAGCGCTTTTATTTCAAGATATTAAAAGATGATGGTCTCGTAAAAAGTCAAAAACTTGTCAATCTGTCATTCCCGCGTAGGCGGGAATCCAGTCTTTTCAAGTGCTTAGCCGTTTATGGATTCCCGCCTACGCGGGAATGACAGATTTTTTACGAACTTGTCAAAGATGATCTTGGGAAAGGTCAAAATCCCCCCTGTCCCCCTTTACGAAAGGGGGGATAAGTGAGGTTCAGATACTCCATGGCACGAAACACCGATACCTTTTCTGTCCCCTTTGCGATTACTGCCCTTGGCATATCTTCGGTAATCACCCAGATTACCGTTATCCGTGAATTTATAAATGTATTTGAGGGGAATGAAATCGTTTTGGGGATTCTCTTTTCGCTTTGGCTCTTGCTTACAGGGTTGGGGGCATGGCTGGGAAAGTTTATAACCTCTTCACGGTTGCAGATGTTTTTGCTTCGTATATCCCTTTATCTTGTTGCCTTTCTGCCCATTTTCCATATTGTTCTTATCCGCTTTCTCAGAAACGAACTCTTCATCAGGGGGGAGCTTCCCGGCATCGGACCTCTGATCATCTGGGCATTGGTTCTCCTGCTTCCGTATTGCATTCTTTCCGGGGGGCTGCTTACCCTTGCCTGCAGTGTTTTGGCCTTCAGCGGTTTTGATAAACGCAGCATCGGCAGAGTCTATTTTTTTGACAACATTGGTGACATCCTGGGAGGGGTTATTTTCACTTTCGTTCTTGTACGTTTTTGCAACAATCTGACCGCCTTGTATATTCCCGCCCTTTTCTGTCTTATGGGGTTTCTATCACTTAAGCCTGATGGTTATGGTAAGGGATTATTTTACAGCTCTCTGGGACTCATCGGCCTGATATCCCTTTTTTGTATTGTCTGGTTTATAAACCTGAATGATATCTCCCTGCGATGGCTTTACCCGCACCAGAAGATAGTAGACCATCGGGAATCCCCTTACGGAAGGCTGGTTGTCACACAGAGTCATGATCAGATATCCTTTTTCGAGAGCGGGGGGCATCTCTTCTCAACCCCCAACACCTTTGCCAACGAGGAGATCGTCCATTACGCGCTTCCACAGCTCCCGAAGGTTGAGTCCGTCCTTCTGGTTTCGGGCGGCATGGCCGGTGTTGTTGATGAAATCCTGAAGTATGATGTCGGGCATCTTGATTACGTTGAACTTGATCCCGCGATAATATCCGCCGGGATGCAACACCTTGATGTCCGTTTCCCGCCGGAGGTGCACCTGCATCGGGGTGACGGGAGGAAGTTTATCCAAAAGACTGATAAAAAGTATGACGGCATCATCCTTGATCTTCCCGCTCCGGGGTCGCTCCAGCTTAACCGCTTTTATACCCTTGAATTCTTCAAAGAGGCCGGATCGGTGCTCCTGCCGGGAGGTGTTATATGCTTCGGTGTTCCAGGGGCGGAGAATTATATCAGCGAGGATCAGGCGCGCTTTCTCTCAACCCTCAAAAATACACTGAAACAGGTCTTCAAAAATGTCCTGATTATACCGGGAGAGAGGAATATTTTCATCGCCTCCGACTCGCCGCTGTCTTCCGATATAGCTTCGCTTATCTCTTCCAGAAAGATTGAAACCGTTTACGTAAATGAGAATTACCTTATGGGGAGAGTGACTCCCGAGAGACTTTCCTTTGTGGAGGGCTCTATTATTGATAATGTTCCGGTAAACCACGATTTGCGCCCCACGGCGTTTTTCTACCGGATGCGTGTCTGGCTTGGCATGTTCCAGGAAAACTACAGGATAATTCTGATTGCGGTTTTCCTCTTCTTCGTTCTATATTTTTTCCGTATCGGGATAGTCAGAAAGGCCATATTTTCGACGGGTTTTACGGCTTCATCCATGGAGGTTGTTATTCTCCTCTGTTACCAGCTTTTGCACGGCAGTGTTTATACCGGGATAGGCTTTATTATCGCATCGTTTATGTTTGGGCTTGCCGTGGGGAGCTTCATGGCAAACAGGGCAATTTCAAAAAACCGTGCAATAAACATAAGATCGGTTTTAGAGATTGAAATAGCGATTACGGTCTACATCGTTCTATTTATGATGATGCTCTTCTGGTGGCAGGCCCTGCTTGGAAATTTTGGCTTTGCTGTTCTGACCGTTCTTATCGGCGCGTTGACGGGGTATGAGTTCCCCATCGCCGGAAGGATTCTCTTTTCCTCTCCATGGGAGACGGCCGGCTCTCTTTATGCCGCCGATTTGTTAGGGGCAAGTCTGGGGGCGCTTATTGTCAGTTTGTTTGTTATTCCCGTTTTTGGAATTTATTATACCTGTTCCCTTCTGATAGTATTTAAGATACTTATTATTGTGGGGTTGCTGTTTCGGAGAAGGACTTCGATATGAAAAAATATCTTATCAAGGCAAACCGGCTGACAGGCTGGCTGTTTCTCTTTGTCATACCGGTTTTGCTGTTCACAGGATACGGTATAACCGGGAGATATGAGTTTATCTCGCGGATGGCGACCGCCGAAGATTATCTTTTTATACACAACCTGTTCATATATGTTCTTATTGCGGTCTTTCCGGTTCATGCGGCGATCAATATATATTTCGCGATCCGGAGGTGGGGGAAAAGATAATGGACCTGACGCGAAGAGAACTGATTAAAGCGGGTATTGCATGCACACTCGCCGTCTCTCCCGCGGATGTCTTTGCGCGGCGGTTTTTGTCTCCCGGAAAGAATGAAAAGGAGATCGCTCAAAATGATGCCCCCGAAAAGCTCTGGAAGTGGTCGAAGGAAGTCTATTATAAAGTGAATCTGGGCAGAAATGTCCAGTGCCTGACTTGCCCGAATCAATGCATCCTGGAGCCGAATGCGCGGAGCAGGTGCCAATCCCACGTCAACAAGGATGGTAAGCTTTACACGCTGGTCTATGGCAATCCCTGTGCGGTACACGTCGACCCTGTCGAGAAAAAACCTCTGTATCATTTTTTCCCTTCATCCGGTGTGCTCTCTATAGCCACAACCGGTTGCAATTTTCGTTGTCTAAACTGTCAGAACTGGGAGATATCGCAGGAGAGGCCTGAAGATGTCAAATTTACGGATATGTTTCCCGATGCCGTTGTGGAAAACGCCAGGAAGACCGGTTGCAGGGGCATCGCCTATACCTATTCCGAGCCGACGACCTTTTATGAATACATGCTGGACACATCCCGGCTGGCACGCGAAGAGGGCATCAAAAACATCTGGGTTACCAATGGCTATATCAATAAGCCTCCCCTTATTGAATTCTGCAAGACGCTGGATGCGGCAAATATTGATATCAAGAGTTTTTCTGAGGATATCTATTCCAGACTCAATGCCGGCAAATTGAAACCGGTGCTGAGAACCCTTATGATCCTGAAGGAGAAGAGTGTCTGGTTTGAGATCACAGCCTTGATTGTGCCGACCTACAGCGACAATATGGAGATGATAAAACGGATGTGCGGCTGGATACTAAAAAATCTCGGGCCCGACTATCCGCTTCATTTCTCACGCTTCTACCCCCGGTACAAGCTGACGCATCTCCCCCCGACCTCCATTCCATTTCTGGAAAAGGCAAGGAAGACCGCAATGGAGATGGGGATTCATTATGTTTATGTGGGTAATGTGCCGCAGGCGGACTCGAATCACACATACTGCCCGTTCTGCAGGAAGAAGATCATAGAGCGCCTTGGATATTTAATCACGGAGAACAAAATCAAGGATGGAAAATGCTCGTTTTGCCGTCAGACGATTGCGGGTGTATGGGAATAGTAAGATAGAAAGCTATCCTCGGGCAGCCTCTATTCAAATGATTAGAGTAATCCGTGTAATCTGCGAAATCTGTGGATTAAAATTTCTTGACCAATTGACCGGTTTTGGGTTACTTTTCACCGGGTCTATTGGTTTCTTTGGTTCAACCACTCTAACTAATAGAACTAGTAGAACAAATGAAACCACTTTCAAAGGAGGGTATCATGCCGATGAAGATAGCTATCTTAAGGGGTGGTGGGGATTGCCGCGGTCTGAACGGGGCGATCAAGTGGGTAACGAAGACGGCCCTCGATCCCCGGCTTGCGGAGGAACGTTCCGTCGAGTTTGAAGTTGTCGGTATTATGAATGGCTGGAAGGGGTTGGTAGAGGTTGTTCC
>JADFWA010000003.1 GCA_015222855.1 Pseudomonadota bacterium
ATCACACGTGAAAAACTGCTCAACTGCTACAAGGAGTTTCAGGAACTATCTCATGAAATCAGGATGGAGCATGAGAAAAAGGGGGAAAGGCTTTTCCTTGCAGACATATAGAAGGAGCGCTTCGCTTGAGGGGAAAGGCCGGCATGGAGATTATGCTTATTTTAAGTATAAAACGTTTCTAATAGAGAATGAAAAGAAATGGTTTCCATATGTGTTAAAGATGTATCAAAGGTATACAGGCTCTATAGTGAGCCTGCGGGGCGATTGAAAGAGGCCCTGTGGAGAGGGAGACGCTCGTTCCACCAGGACTTCTGGGCCTTGAAGGATATATCATTCAAGGTGGAGAAGGGAAGTACTGTTGGCGTCATCGGACGTAACGGGTCAGGAAAAAGTACGCTGCTCCAGCTTATCGCCGGAATAGTGACCCAAACAAGCGGCGAAATAGATGTTAGCGGCAGAGTCTCCGCCCTTCTGGAACTGGGAAGCGGGTTTGACCCGGAATTCACAGGTCGCGAAAACGTTTTTATGAATGGTTCGATCCTTGGGCTGAACAGGGACGAAATATCCATGCGATTTGATGATATAGAAAAGTTTGCCGGAATAGGAGATTTCATGGATCAGCCCGTGAAGCTATACTCAAGCGGGATGTATATCCGTCTTGCCTTTGCCACTGCCATCAATGTGGACCCTGATATAATGCTTGTGGATGAGACGCTTGCCGTTGGAGATGTTGTGTTTCAACATCGCTGCATGAGCAAAATCAGAGAAATACAGCAAAAGGGCAAGACAATATTTTTTGTCAGCCACGATATAGGCGCGGTTCAAAAACTCTGCACAGAGGTTATTCTTCTCGAAAAAGGAGAGGTTCTTTGTAAAGGAGACCCTGAAAAGGTCGTGCAGGAATATTACAAGATCATCTGGAATGCAGAAGAGAGTCGTAGCGATGACGGTCAAAAACAAGGGGAAGATTGGCCGGTTGTTACAGGAAGTGATTTTGTTTTTGAGGAGGTAAGGCATTTCGACCGGCGTTTCGGAAACAGAAAGGGTGAAATTGTGGGCTTTGCGCTGGTTGATGAGGCTGGACAGACCCGGGAAAGCTTCAGGGGAGGGGAAAAGGTCTTTTTTTCTCTGGTGGTAAAATGCCATGAATCAATCGAAATGCCCATTGCAGGCTTTGTGGTAAAGGACCTTCTGGGCAACGAATTGATAAAGACGAATACCGATGCTGAAGGTTCCCCTCTAAAACCATGCCAGGATAATTCAACATTGAAGGTAACCTTTTCATTTGTATTGCCTCATTTTCGTTCCGGAAACTATGCGATCAGCGCCGGCTTTGGAAACGGCACCATCGATCACCATACCGCCTATGACTGGTTGGAGAATCTGAGGGTTTTTACCATGGAATCAGACCGGAACTGTTATGGCCTGGTGAGGACTCCTGTGTCCGTCGAACAGGGGTTTTTGTAAATGACTGAATATTTTTCTTCTCGGAAGACGAATCCGGGAACACCGGGTAGATAGATCAAAGATGGGAGTTACCGCAGTGCAGCATGTAGTATCAGATACGGTTTTTTCTTTAATAGATAGTATAGGAAAAGGCAGTATCATTCATCAGGGAGTGGAGATCCTGGTGGAAAATCCGCAAGGGGACGGACGGGGGATATTTATAGGATCCCAGTGCATAATTTACCCCCGTAACAGGCTTATTCTTGGGGATATGGCAGCAAACCCAAATGCCAATATAACGATAGGTGATCATGTTCTGATAAATGTGGGAGGATATCTGTCGGGAGAAGGTGGATTGACAATCGGCGATTATGCATTGATAGGACCCAACACATGCATATTGAGTGCCGGCCACAGATA
>JADFWA010000141.1 GCA_015222855.1 Pseudomonadota bacterium
ACTTCGTGTCTTAGTGGCTGAGTAGTTACCTTCTTTCTAAACATCTCAAAGACAAGGATAATGGCTCCGACTGAGATGGCTGAGTCCGCCACGTTGAAAGCAGGAGGGAAAGGGGGAATTAATTTACATTTCAGCCGACTCGCTGATCCATTCCGGATCGGGCACATCCACCGTTGTCATTTGAGATTCCGGCTCAAAGGGCACATCCGTAGCCAACATATCTTGCGCACCAATGATGAGCGACTTCAGAAGTTCTTTCCGAGTTTTTTCCTGAGCGTTAACACCGGGCAGATCAATTAACCAACCAATCCACCAATCGCCTGATTTTTTGATGACAGCTCTATATTTCATATCTTACCTCGTAAAAGGGATATCAAGGTCTTTGCAAATCTTTCTTGCCAGTTCGTCAACAATTTCATTGTGTCTTGGTACTTCTGTTTTTAAATGGCCTTTTTGAAAAATGGTATGCCTTTTGCCTTCCCGCAATAGATATGCACCATGTTTCTTCAGATGTTTTATGATCTGATGCCTTTTCATACATCATACCTTATTTACCCATCACTGCGTATCTTTTTATCCTTTTTCCTGAACATCTCAAAGACAAGGATAATGGCCCCGACTGAGATGGCTGAGTCCGCCACATTGAAAGCAGGCCAGTGACAGGAACCTATATAAAAGTCAAGAAAATCTATTACCTCTCCGAAACGTATCCTGTCAATCAGATTCCCCACCGCTCCGCCCAATATGAGTGAAAGTGGAAGAACAAAAAGCTTCTCCTCTGCCTTGATCTTCCAGATGTAGTAGATAATCAGCAGTATGACGGCAATGGTTACTCCAATGAGAAAAAGGGAACGAATCATCGGGGAGGCCTTTGCAAGAAATCCGAAGGCGGCGCCGGCATTCCTGACATAGGTTATATTGAAGAACCCATCTATGACCGGAGTTGAATCATAAACGGACATGCTCGAACTTATATAAAACTTGGTAATCTGGTCAAGGAGCACGACAAACGCCGCGACAGCAAAAGGAAATATATGTCTCTTTTTCATTGTAACTATTCCGCCACCAAGACACGAAGTCACCAAGATTATATCATAAACCTTTTGATGCCGAAGTTTATGACAGGGGCGCCATTATCTATGATATTCTGAAACATTTTGTTAATAAAATTCCCCCGAGATTATAGGGAAGTATAATTAATCTCTATATTTTGTGCCTTAGTGACTTTGTGGCTGAGTAGTTACTTTCATTAAAGATTCTCAAGGCACCTCTTGCAGATTGTCGGATGTTTATCATCCATCCCAACCGTTTCATCATATATCCAGCATCTCTCACATTTGCCCCCTTGTGCCTTCGAAACCCCTATCTTCAAACCTTCGAATTCATCACTCTGGTATATATCCTTGATCTCATCTTTATCAATAATATCTACCTGGGATACGATTAAAAGGGTTTTCATCTCATCACGATACCCCTCCAGAAGCTCACGAAGTTTTTCCGGAGCAAATATTTCCACACGAGCATCAAGGGAATGCCCCACTATCTTATTTTGCCTGGCAAGCTCTATCGCCTTTGAAATCTCGCTCTTCACGGAAATCAGTGTCTTCCATCTTTCATTCAAACCATCGTCCAGATACTCGGGTTTAACCTCCGGGAATTGTGTCATATGAACACTTTCTTCCTTCCCGTCATAATCAGGAAGGTCGTCCCATATCTCCTCGACAGTAAAGGTAAGAATCGGTGACAGGAGTCTTACCATGGAATCAAGAATCAGACACATGGCACTCTGGGCGGATCTCCGTGCTTTCGACTGTGCCTTTGAGGTATACAGCCTGTCCTTCAGAACATCCAGGTAAAGAGAACTCAGGTCAACGGTACAGAAATTATAAAGGGTATAGTAGACTATGTGAAACTGATAATCATCATAAGCCTTTCTTACACGACGGGTGACCTCGGTAAGCCTGTGCAATGCCCACCTGTCAATCTCCTCCATTTCATCATAGGAAACCATATCCTTCTTACGGTCAAAATCATACAGGTTCCCCAATATATACCTGCTCGTATTGCGAATCCTTCTATAAGCCTCCACGAGACGTTTCAGTATCTCATCTGAAATCCTGATATCGGACCTGTAATCTTCAGCGGCAACCCAGAGCCGGAGTATCTCCGCACCGTATTTATCGATTATTTCCTGGGAATCGATCACGTTACCGACCGACTTGGACATCTTTTTACCTTCTCCGTCCACAACAAAACCATGGGTAAGGACACTCTCATAGGGGGCCCTTCCCCTGGTTCCCACAGACTCCAGAAGGGAAGAATGAAACCATCCACGATGCTGGTCGCTGCCTTCCAGATACATATCCGCCGGGGATCTGAGATTGTCCCGTTTTTCCAGCACAGCCGCGTGACTCACACCCGAATCAAACCATACGTCGAGTATATTTGTTTCCTTCGCAAAATGTTCCCCCTGACAGACCGGACAAACCGTTCCCGCGGGCAAAAGGTCCTCTGCTTCTCTCTCAAACCATACATCGGCGCCATATTCCCTGATCAGATCAACAACATGATCCAATATTTCCTTTGTCACCAACTCGTTCTTGCAATTTTCACAATAAAATACCGTGATCGGAACTCCCCACAAGCGCTGACGGGAGATACACCAGTCAGGCCTGTTCTCTATCATCCCGTATATCCTGTCGCGACCCCAGCGGGGTATCCACCGGACACTGTCTATAGCCTTCAGGGCGTTCTCCCTCAGTTTATTCTTGTCCATGGAGATAAACCACTGCTCGGTTGATCTGAAGACGATAGGATTCTTGCATCTCCAGCAGTGAGGATAGGAATGCTCCATCTCTTCAAGCCCGAGCAGGGCTCCGACCTCTTTCAATTTCTTGTTGACCGAATCATTCGCGTCAAAGACAAACTCCCCGGCGAAGAAATCGACATCGGGTGTAAATTTTCCATCGTCATCAACGGGAGCATAGACATCCAACCCATATTTCAGTCCTATTTCATAATCCTCTTC
>JADFWA010000142.1 GCA_015222855.1 Pseudomonadota bacterium
CGATTATGTTATTATGAACCAGAGTTTGCAAGAGGTCGTGCATGTGGAATTTGCGCTTGAAGAGGCATTTCGAGTAGGCAAGAACGTTATCATAGGGTTCCCCAATTTCGCGCATATCAGTTCACGATTCCAGTTATTCTTTAAGGGTCAGACCCCTGTCACAAATTCCTTACCGCACTTGTGGTACAATACGCCTAACCTGCATTTCTCCAGCATCTCCGATTTCGAAAAATTCGTCAAAGAGCATAAATACAAATTATTAAAGAATTTTTTCTATTCCAATAATACCGTCATCCGTTTCCGCCCCAATTTACGTGCTTTGAATGCCATCTTCATAGTTACCCGGGGTAATTCAGGCCGTCCCTTAACTTAATCCCACTGAATCGAGGCTGTTCCTATCACTATATATGGTGGCTTTACATTTTTATACCACCATATATAGCGTTGAAATTTATTAGTTTGAGTTACCGGACAGCCTCAATTACCATGAAATAACTTTTCACCCTTGACCATTTTAAATAATACATGTATATATCAGAAACAGGGCGTTTCTATAAATAGAAACATTTATTGTTAATGCTGAATACAGGATGAGTTTCACGTCGTTATAATCATACTGACAGACTTGCCGTGTACTGGTAATGCATAATGTTACCAGGATAAGGAGTTTTTGATGAAGCGAAGAGATGGGATAGTAAATGTGCTGGATGGAGAGAAGTATACCCCCTATGGACTGGCGCGAAAATTAAGCGCGAAGGTCATTCTTGAGTCTTCATCCATTGAGAGGGGAAGGGCACGCTATTCGCTAATTATGGTCAGGGAGGCTTTCAGGCTGATTCAGAGAGGCGGGACAATCCATATAGAGGTTGACGGAAAGAGGAAAAGGATAAAGGGAAACGGGAAGGATATACTCGATTATTTGCCCTATTTTGCAAACCAACATCCTGTTTTTGAAAAGGATATTCCTGTCCCGGCAGGCGGGATAGGGTATCTGTCATATGAGTTTGCCGGTAACTGCGATAATATACGGTTTCGCAGGAAGGAAGATGAGATAGGGCTTCCACTGGGCGCATTCCTTTTTGGTCATGTTTTTATCGTTTTCGATCATTATACCGACAGGATATATCTAATTGGTCTCAACTACAGGGAGCATGAGATAGATCTGGAGAATGCCATAAAAGCAGCGGAGAGGAGGATTCATGATCTCGATTTTAACTACCTGTCCCGGGAAGAGGAGCAGCATAGTGTCGAAATTCTGGACGGAGAGGATGAAAGGATTGTGTTTCTTGATGGGGTAAAGAGGATAAAAGATGAGATAATAAAGGGGAACTTGCTTCAGGGGGTACTCTCCAGGCGGATGAAAATTAAAACAGAACTCCCCGCTTTTGCGGCCTACAAGTTGCTCCGGTCAACCAATCCCACGCCCTACCTGTTTTATCTCGATTTTGGTGAGTATCAGTTGTTCGGTTCATCACCGGAGGTGCATATAAAGGTTTCGGATGGGAAAGTACTTATAAGACCTCTGGCGGGAACCAGACGCAGGGGAACGAATATGGAGGAGGACATATCCCTGGAGAGAGAGCTGCTTGCCGATGAGAAGGAGAAGGCGGAACATCTTATGCTTGTCGATCTTGCAAGAAACGATTTAGGCAGGTTCTGCGTAGCCGGAAGTGTCAAAGTGACGGACTTTATGGGAATAGAGCGGTTTTCACATTTAATGCACATTGTTTCGCAGGTTGAGGGGGAGCTTTCACCGGAGAAGAGCGGAATAGAGGCGATAAGGGCGACATTTCCAGCCGGTACTGTATCGGGCGCTCCAAAGATAAGGTCCATCGAGGTTGTGGATAATCTTGAACGGTACACGCGTGGTTTTTATGCCGGTCTTGTCGGCTATCTCGGTTCGGATGGTAATCTCGACACCTGCATAACGATAAGGAGTGCCATTAAAAAAGGGGATGAACTTTATCTTCAGGCGGGAGCCGGGGTTGTTTACGATTCTGTTCCTGAACGCGAATATGAAGAGACGGGAGAAAAACTGAGAGCCCTGGCAGCGGCTGTCGGAGTGGAGATATAAAAATGTATCTTCTAATAGATAACTACGATTCATTTACATACAACATCTACCAGTATATCTGTGAATTGACGGAGAAGGAGGTACGGGTCTGCCGGAACGATTCCATTAC
>JADFWA010000143.1 GCA_015222855.1 Pseudomonadota bacterium
CGTCTGAGCCATAATCTCGCCGACGACTTTGTCTCCATCAACAAGTGGTGTGCCCACCTTTATCTCCTTATCATCGGAAACCATCAGAACATCATCGAAAACAACGGTATCGCCCTGCTCGCCTTCCAGTTTCTCAACATTTAAAATGTCACCTTCTGAAACCTTATACTGTTTCCCGCCCGTCTTTATAACTGCATACATAGTCAGAATCCTTTTCAAGTGAAATTAGAACCGCTTATTATAAAAATTAATTGCCGTTTGTCAACAATAATTTTAGGTCAATTTTGATTGTTGATCTCCATAATCAACCGGCCGCCCACAGGTGTCGTTTTTCGGAAACATGAAAAATGGTCTCGGTCTTTATTGTCCGCGCCGTCTTTACCACGTCATTGCCCAAACCAAGGATGTGTGCGAGTATTTCGGATGGCCTGACTCCCCCCTCTTTTCCGAAAAAGAGAGTTGCCTTGATCCTGTTATCTTTTCCGTCAAAAAAGAGGGTGTCCACAAGGGGTCGTATGTCTTTTTCGGTGCGTTTTCCTTTCTTTTCCCTTGAGATAATGAATTCATCTGAATTGAGGAAGGTTTCTATCTTTTCATCCCAAAATCCCCCCTTTTCCAAAGGTAGATTTTCAGGAAGAACAATTTCATATCTGAACCCCTTTATAATCCTGGAGAGTGAAACCGTATCCGGCGATATTTCTCTGATATTCATAATCTTCAGCCCGGAAGGAAGAAAGGAATTTATCTTTTGAGCGAGTTTTTCTGTGTCTTCGCCGGGGTTTTCAATCTGAATATCCGCGTATTCGTCGAGAGTTTCCATCCCCACAGAGGTCGCAAAGGGAAAGGATATTTTTGGATGTGGGTGAAAGCCTTCTGAATACATAAAGGAAAGGCCGCTTCGCTTTATTCCCCTTACAAGCGCGGAGGAAACCTCAAGATGGGACAGAAGACGTAATATCCCTTCCTTGGCGAATCTGACCCTGAATTTCTTTCCCTCTTTGGGTGCATTTTCGCTCTTCGCCTTCGACTTATCTTTTACGATGATATCCGCGCTGTCTTCCGCTATGATGTTTTTTATTCGATCATGGTCGCAGACACCGCAATTGCTACATTTTTCAAAACGGCAGTCCGGCGTCAATTCCTCCCCCAGAGATTTCCGGGATTCACCTGCCAGAAAATCCCTGCTTATGCCGGAGTCTATCCGATCCCAGGGAAGTTCCTCTGTGATTTCCCGCTCCCGCAGGTAATCCTCGATTCTGACACCTGTTTCCCTTATGGCCTCTTCCCAGAGGTCAAACCTGAGCCGGTCGCCCCAGCCGTCGAAGCGGCATCCCAAACGAAAGGCATTGTCCAAAAGTGCCCCCAGCCTTTCGTCTCCCCTGGAAAATATCCCCTCCAAGAGACTCATACGCCCGTCATGCCATTTGATATTCAGATTCCTGTTCCTGATGTTTTTCTTGAAGAACTCCTGCCTCTCCAGTGTCTCATCGAGGGTTATCTGTCTCCTCCACTGAAACGGCGTATGGGGCTTCGGTATAAAAGTGGACATGCTTACGGTAACCTGCCTCTGGCTTTTTCCTTCCCGAAGCACCCTGTAGGCAAGGTCGACAACGCCCTCCAGGTCTTCCTTCCTTTCACTTGGGAGCCCGATCATGAAATACAGTTTGATTGATCTCCAGCCAGCCTCAAAGACCTGCCTTGCGGTCGAAAGGAGATCCTCCTCGGTATTTCCCTTGTTTATTACGTTTCGCAGTCTCTGCGTCCCGGCCTCCGGCGCCAGCGTAAAGCTTGTTTTTCGGACCCTCTTTATCTCCTCTATCAATTTCTGTGTAAGGGTTTCCACCCTCATGGACGGGAGGGCCAGCGCCACTCTTTTCTCGTAATAACGGTTCATCAGTTCCGTAAGGAGGTATTCGATCATGGAATAATCGCCGGAGCTCAGGGAGAGAAGCGACAGCTCGTCATGGCCGGTTGAAGAGAGCATCTCCTGCGCCATCTTCTCCAGGACTTCCGGCGTCCTTTCCCTGATTGGCCGCCAGACCATCCCCGCCTGACAGAATCTACATCCCCTGGTGCAGCCCCTTGCTATCTCCAGTGTAACACGGTCATGGATCGACTTCATCAAAGGCACCACAGGTTTTAAGGGGACCGGACATTGGTTGATGTCGGATACAATCCTCTTTCTTATCTTTTCCCCATGAATATGTACGGCGGGAACATAAATCCCATCAATAGCGGCGAGTGATTCGAGAAGCTGTTCCCTTTTGCGGCCCTTTTCCTTTCCTTCCATTAC
>JADFWA010000144.1 GCA_015222855.1 Pseudomonadota bacterium
ACAGAGGTCTTTTGATGAGTACGTTGATTGAAGTTAAAGATTTAAAAATGTATTTTCCCCTGGGTCGAGCAGGCCTGTTTTCCAGGCAAAAGGCTTTTCTTCGGGCGGTTGATGGCGTAAGCTTTGAGATCCAAAAGGGTGAGACCCTTGGGCTTGTGGGAGAAAGCGGTTCGGGCAAAACAACCCTCGGCCGCGCGATTCTCCGTCTGATTGAACCCACCGGCGGCCGGATTCTATTCAAAAATGGAAACGGCGGGACAGACATTGCCACCTTAAGCCGCAAGGCGTTGCGCCGGCAATGGCGGCATATGCAGATGATTTTCCAGGATCCCTATGCATCCTTGAATCCGCGAATGACCGTGAAGGAAATCATCGGAGAGTCTCTTGTCGCAAACCGCATTGCGAGTGGCGCGCAAATGGATGAACGGATAGTGGATATCGCCCGCCTTAGCGGGCTTAACATCAGACAGCTCAGCCGCTATCCTCATGCCTTCAGCGGGGGACAGCGACAACGGATCGCCATCGCAAGGGCGCTGGTGATGCACCCGCAATTTATCGTGTGTGACGAACCTGTTTCAGCGCTGGACGTTTCGATTCAGGCACAGATATTAAATCTGCTAAAAGACCTGCAACAGGAGTTGGATCTCACCTACCTCTTCATTGCCCACGACCTGAGTGCCGTCGCCTATGCCTGCGACCGGGTGGCCGTCATGTATCTTGGCCGCCTGGTTGAAATGGCCACCACCAAAGAGCTCTACTATAGGCCAAAGCACCCGTATACCGAAGCGCTCATGTCGGCGATCCCACCTGATGACCCTGAATTGCCCATGCAACCGGTATTTCTTGAAGGGGAGCAACCAAATCCGGCCAACCCGCCTTCAGGCTGTACCTTTCATACCCGCTGCCGTTATGCGGATAATGGACGCTGTAAAACCGAAGTGCCGGAGTTCAGAGAAGTGTCTTCCGGCCATTTCATCTCCTGCCATTATGCGGAAAGTCTTTCTCTCAAAGGCGCTCTGGAACACCAAATGGCAGTAGGCCCTAAAGGTCCGGAAAACAAACAAACCGGTTGACATATGCATAAAAATCTGTAAGTTCTCAATAAATTTGGGCTGTATTAAAAAAATCCCCCTCAATCCCCATTTGCAAAAGGGGGAAGGTTCGGAATGCCCGGACTTATTGAGAAATTACAAAAAGCTCAGCAAAATCATCACGAACCAAAAGAAAAACTAATCAGAGGCGAAAATATGGAAACGAAAAATCTATTGTTCATCACTTCGGACCAGTGGCGCGGCGAGTGTTTATCGGCCCTGGGGCATCCGACCGTGAAAACGCCGAATCTCGACGCTCTGGCCGCAGACGGCGTTATCTTCCGCAACCACTTTGCCCAGTGCACGCCGTGCGGTCCGAGCAGGGCGTCAATTTTCACAGGGATGTACCTCCAAAACCACAGATCGATCGAAAACGGAACGCCGCTGGATGCCCGTCACACCAACGTGGCGCTGGAATTCCGAAAACTGGGTTATGACCCTGCCCTGGTGGGATACACCGATACCACACAGGACCCGCGCTTGTATGCAGCCGGTGACCCGGTGTACAAAACCTATGAGGGTATTCTTCCGGGGTTTCACCGGGTCCTGGCGATGCCTTCTGAAAACTTTCCCGAACCTTGGGCCGAGTGGCTGGAAGAACGCGGCTATAAGGTGCCTGAAGATCCTCGCGATCTTTATTATGAATCTGTAAAAGGATATCCGGGTGCTGAAACACGCGGGAAAACTTATGCCCCCGCCCCTTATTCGAAAGAAGAAAGCGAAACAGCCTTTGTAACCGATAAAGCCAAAAAATTTATTCGGAGACCGGGTCATCGACCATGGTTCCTGCACATCAGTTACCTTAAGCCGCATCGACCTTATCTTGCGACAGAACCTTACAATGGTCTTTACCATCCCGATGACGTGCCGGATTTTAGGCGCGCACCTTCGGCGGACGAAGAGGCCAAACAGCACCCCTTTCTTGCCAACCTGTTGGAGCAGAGCTTGAATAAAGGCTATTATCGGGCCAGCATATACCCCAGAGATGAAAAATCGATGCGACAGGTGCGGGCGACTTACTACGGGCTGATGACAGAGGTCGACGACAATATCGGCAAGCTCATCGCTTTGCTCAAAGAGACCGGCCAGTATGAAAACACGGTCATCGTTTTCGCAAGCGATCACGGCGTCCAACTGGGAGATCATCATTTAGTGGGGATAGGATCTTACTTTGATCAGACTTTACATATACCCCTTATCATACGTGCACCGGATGAAAAAATGCAAATGCAGCGTGATCGTGTGGTGGACGCATTTACCGAGAACGTGGACATATTGCCGACGCTTCTGGATATTTTTGGTGCTGATATTCCGATGCAATGTGACGGTCGTTCCCTGGTTCCTTTCCTTCTCGGCGGAGCGCCGAAAAAATGGCGCACTGAGGTGCATTGGGAAACCGATTTCCGATATGAGGAAGGGCTGGATATTGATTTTGAAGCCAGTTGCTTCAATGTAATCCGGGACAATCATTACAAGTATGTCCATTTTGCGGCCATGCCGCCTTTGTTATTCGATCTCAACAATGACCCGGATGAGCTTCACAACCTGGCCGGGGACCCGTCGTACACGGAGACGGTTCTCAAGTACACCCAAAAGATGCTTTCCTGGCGGATGGTCAATGACGAACGAACGCTGTCCCACATATTGGTGGGTCCGGAAGGCGCCACTGAGCGACCACGATCCCTTCGGTAGCCGAGAAGGCAAAAAAAGCATTGTCTTCGCGCCTCCATATCTTTCCAAAGATTGCAAAGCAAATCACTTTGTACCTACTCAGGTTGTCAGGTTCACAGTTCAGCGCCGCTTCGGCGGTCAGAGGCGGCGCTGAACCCTGAACCTATGAACGCTTACGGCAAAAGCAATAGGACATCCCAATTGAACTATAACCCCAGGCCACAATACACCGTCATAGCAAAGCCGATCGGCCCGCTCTGCAACATGGCTTGCAGGTACTGCTTCTATCTGGAGAAGGAGCGTCTTTTCAGGGAGCATGGGTCCTTCCGCATGTCTTCTGAAATCCTTGAAGCATTCGTCCGGCAGTACATTGCGTTGCAGGATGCGCCCGAGGTGCAATTTACCTGGCAAGGAGGCGAGCCCACGCTATTGGGTGTGGAGTTCTTTCGAAGGGTGGTGGAACTGCAGAAGAAGTATGCCAACGGCAAAAAGGTAAGCAACAGCATTCAGACCAACGGAATCCTGCTGGATGACAGGTGGTGCGAGTTTTTGACCGATAACGGTTTTCTGGTGGGCCTAAGCATTGACGGCCCGCGGAAACTCCATGACCTCTACCGTGTCGATAAGCGCCAGCGCCCGACCTTTGACAGGGTGATGCGCGGTCTGGAGTTCCTGAAAAAACACAACACTGAATTCAATACTCTGACCGTAGTGAGCAATGCCAATTCCCGGTATCCGCTGGAGGTTTACCGGTTCCTAAAGGAAGTGGGTAAGGGCTTCATGCAGTTTATACCGCTCGTGGAGCGTAAGCCCGATAAGGAAGCAAGGGAAATGGGTCTGGAATTGGGTCTGCCGCCAGTTCCAGGTGAAAAAGATACCACATCGCGCGTGACCCCATGGAGTGTCAAACCCAACCAATTCGGAGAGTTCTACGTACAGATATTTGATGAATGGGTTCGACAGGATGTAGGAAA
>JADFWA010000145.1 GCA_015222855.1 Pseudomonadota bacterium
CGAGATCCGCCTCCTTAACCTTAGCCGTCAGCTTCAAGTCGGTGGTGGTTCCCGTGGCGATAAGGGAACCTTTGTGGATGATCCCGATTCGATCACATACCTCCTCTGCAATCTTCAATGTGTGTGTTGACAGGAATATAGTCTTTCCTCCTTCCGCAAGATCACGGAAAAGGTCCTTCACCAGCCTGATCCCCGCCGGATCGAGCCCCACCATCGGTTCATCAACAACGATTACCTCCGGGTCGTGAATGAGCGCTGCCGACATGACAAGCCGCTGCTTCATCCCATGGGAATAGGATTCTATCAACTCATCGGACCAATCATAGATGGAAAACATCTTTAAGAGTTTTTCGGACTTTTCGTAAAACGTCTCTTCACTCAGGCCGTACAGGTCGGCTGTAAACCTCAGAAACTCCATGCCGGTAAGCTTTTCGTACAGAAACGGCCTGTCAGGTATGAAACCTGTCTTCTTTTTCGCATTCTCCGGATCATCAGCCATATTTATTCCGCAAATAATGACCGAACCTTCCGTCGGGGCGAGTACCCCTCCCATCATCCTGATCGTGGTCGTCTTGCCCGCACCATTCGGACCTATGAATCCGAACACCTCACCCTTCGAGACGGAGAGATTCAACCTGTTGACGGCCAGGATGTTTCCATAGCGCTTTGAGAGATTTTTTAATTCGATCATTTTGTCTGTTCCAGTATTTCCAGTTTAATTTTTCCTATCACGCGCATCAGATCTACCTGTTGTTCCGTTGTGCCACGTATGAAGCGTATATGGGTCACATCGGCGGGCAACTGTCCCCTGACGGAATCCGCCGTCAACCACTCCCCGAGATAAAGGACATTCCATGCGTGATAGTAAAAACGCCCCTCCTGATAGACGATTCCCGTCTCAATCTGTGCCGGGATACCCGCGGCGCGGGCCAGGGCCGCAAGCAGCACTGCATGTTCGTTGCAGTCCCCGACCATGTTATTCAGTGTATCGAGGGCGCTGGGAACGGATATGACAGGTCTTTTCTGAATATGTTCGTGAACCCACGCGGTCAGTTTTCTCGCTTTAATCACAGCGGTGTCATCCGGAGAGATGATCTCCTTCACCGTGGCTTGAATCTTCGGATGGTCAGACTGGATAAATGGAGTCGGTTTCAGGAAATTTTTTACACTATCAGGGAGAGATTTCAATCCATATCCTGGGATCGTTTCCTTGCGAACAGTCAATACGCTGTCTCTAAAGGTCTGCCTTCCTCCATCCAGTAATATTTCCGTATCTTCTATACCGCTTATCCTCACCTTAAGTTTCGTAAGCCGGTCGTAATTATCAATTATTACATTTGAAGAAATGGAGGCAATTTCAGCAAAGTCCGTGCCCGATGAAACAGGGAACCCGGCCAATGCCTCATCCCGGGTCACCTGTTCCAGCCTGATCCCCAGAATGCCCTTCTCCTTCAGTACGTTTCCATCTTCTCCGATCCAGGCAAACTGCTCGGCGCCCATAAAATCAATGGATACCTTCTTCGCCCTTACTTTTGCACCCATAATCGTTATTGTTTCATCACCAAGCACTTCGACCTTTACCGGCCGTTCGGCCATAGTGACAGGGTCAAAGACATGGAAGATACAGCTTTGCCCCTCTTTCAGCTCGGAGCTCCAGACCGTTTCAACTATCCCGATACCAAGGCGGGGTGCCTTTTCAAGGGGGATATCGAACTTCCGTTCAGAACCGGGGGAGCCTGCAAAAAGGGTGAGGGTTTTGCCGTTTACAACCCCGCGGGCCGTAAAACTGAAAAGTCCTGAGAGCAGCTCGAAATCGAAGGAGGCAAG
>JADFWA010000146.1 GCA_015222855.1 Pseudomonadota bacterium
AGGGCCCCTGTATTTTTAAGATATTCTTCCTTTTCGATTGTTATTACCTGTGCATCTGGTTGATAATGGTAGGTCTCTCTAATCAATGACAATTTGGGCTCAACAGGCAGAGATAGGTCAACAACAACCATGGAAAAAGGATCTGACCTTATAGCCTTTACTGCAGACAAAATATTGGGATACCTGATTGGTGCCAAACCATGACATCTTACGTGATGTTCTAAAAAGTTGCGTCTGTCAGGGCTATCACTAATGATCAAAACACGGTTATTTTTCATTCACACTCCTCCTTCATAAAGCCTCATCAGAAAGGCAGGGCAGGGGAGGCACTCCTTAGGAGACTCCCCTACCATGTATGTTAAAAGTTATACCTTAGACCCAGGAAAAAGCTTCTTCCCGGCATGGGATAACCCTGAACATACTCATAATCCTTGTCAAAGAGGTTTTGAATCTCGCCTCTTAAGATAAATCCTCCATATTTTTCAGAATCCAAAATCCTTTTACTGACAGTTAAATTGGCGACCGTGAAATTTCCTTTTTCTATTACGGGCGCTGGCCAGAGCCCGCTTTCCCAATCATCAATCTTTTGTTTCCCTGTATAGGCAAAATTCAGATTGGCAGTAAAACCAGCAAAATCAGAAACTTTGATACCATAGGACATGTGAAGGTCGGATGTGTATTTAAGGTCTTCATCCGTTTCCTTATCCTTGTATTTGGTGAGATAGCCAAAACTGACGTATGGTTTCAGCTCAAAATCCCAGGCGAAATGTGTCCCTATGTCATACGAGAACTCACCCTCAAAGCCCTCTATTTCAGCCTTCCCAAGGTTTTTCCATGAGGTGTCACCGCTTGCTGTCGTGTAAGTCTCAATCTTGTCCTTGAAATCGGTGTGGAAATAGGTAAGTCCGGTGTTAAAAGAGGCATAGGAGAAGTCCAACCCCCCTTCATATGTCTCGCTTTTCTCGGGATTCAAATTAGGATTACCTACGTAATTCCCCCACCAGCCAGGGTAATTCCCTGCTAACTCCCGGGCAGAAGGCATCTTGAATGCCTTCCCGTAGTTCGCCCTCAGTTTCAGATAGTCTGTGAGAAGATAGGCTACACCAACCCGGGGCGAAATGTTGTCATCACTCTGTGTTCCACCTTCACCCTTTTTCATTTCCACCTCATAATCATCATATCTCAGGCCACCAGATATTATAAGCCTTTTGTCAAAAAGTCTGCCTTTGGCCAGAAGAAAATAGGCTGGGTTGTCGTATTCAGTTTCCTTTGGACTATATGTATCATCTTCTGTTTCGTAATTCAGCCAATCGAAACCGGCAGTAACAAGTAGGTATTCCTGATTGTAAGACACCTGTGCCTGTGCACCCTTATGATCTACCGTTGATTTGTTTGGAACTCCATCGTCCCAGAAATCAGGGTTACTCGCAACTGGATCAAACCATTCATCCTCATCTTCACCGTCAAAATATCTAACCTTCCAGGAAAATAGACCATTTGAAGTTCCGCCGTCATAAATAAAGTCAATAGATTTATTATTTGTATCTTTATAATCGTCAAGATCGTTTAGACTGAGGTAGTTTGGGGCGCCTACGTGATCCGCATTAAAGTAATTGTAAATGACACCTAAGCGATTTCCAGGTAAGAACTCATAGCCGAGATTTAAATTATAGTTGTTTTTATCGTTATACCCAGTATTGTAGTATCTTTTACCACTTCCTGTATCATAGTCATCCCTCGATCCTTTGGTAAAACTGCCGGAGAAATCAAATCTATTATACTCTCCTGAAAATCCTACACTCCCTTCCTTATGACCAAAGGTTCCTAACATTCCTTCCACAAATACTTTAGGTTTATCCTTCCCCTTCTTTGTAATCACATTTACGACTCCACCCATAGCGGCTGAACCATATTGGACAGAGGCAGGCCCCCTTATTATCTCCACCCTCTCTATATTTTTGGTCATAATCTTGGCCAGATTGCCTGTGCCTGCCCGACGTCCGTTCAGTAAAATCAGGACATGACCCATCAGGTCATTCCCATGGGATTCGGTCCTGAAGCCGCGGATACCTATAGAAGTCAAAACTCCTGGGTATTTGTGAATGTGTCCAATTCCTTGTTCAGCCAGCAAGTCCCCAAGATCCCTGGCTGAAGAATTCTTGATCTCTTCTTCATCAATAATAGTTATATTTGTGGTGATCTCTTTTTTCTTTTCCTCTACCCTGCCAGCGGTCACCACCACCTCTTCCAATTCTACTAATGCCTTTTCTTCCTCTTTTGCCTGGCTGAATCCAGGTAT
>JADFWA010000147.1 GCA_015222855.1 Pseudomonadota bacterium
ATCAAGAGCAGGAGGACCTTGACGGATGACTGCAAGAGCCTTCATTTCAACTTCAAACTTAAACCCGTAATACTCTCCGGCGAATACGCGTTGCTCCCGGGTAAAAAGAGTGGCCTGGCAATTGAGCTTTACTCTTCCCGAAAATCCTATAGCTTCGATCTCTCCTGGTGGAGATATGATGACCAGTTCGTTCATCCGCACGGAGGAGGGGTTTCCAATCCGGACTACGAGAGCGTTTATCTGGATGAAATAGATTACACCTACAGATCCAGGCAGGCAGGGGAGAGGGGAATCTTCTTCAAATCCAGGTACAGGATTCTCAGAAGGCTCAGCCTGAATTTTTCCTACAGCCGGTGGAGAGAAAGATCGAACCTCTCGGACAAAATGAAGTTTCGCCTGGGTGCAGGTTATAAGTTCTCCCGGGGCTTCTCTTTCACGGTTTATCAGCTATGGACGGACTACCGCGTGGACGATGAGCAGATAGACAGAACAACTTCCTCCTTGAACTTATTCCTGTCCCCGCACCGCAAACTGGACTTCAATCTAATAGCTAATTACCGGACGACATCGAGCAAAGAGTACGGTGATCTTCGGCTGAAGATCAGAACCCGCGCTCTCTCTCCTTTCGATTTCGTACTGTGGCTCAAATACAACGATCCAAACTTCTCCCGATCCTCGGATGGATATTTCAGCGTTCATGTTCAGGAAAACTTGAGAATTTCTGAAAATTATTTTGTTTCGGCAGAATATATAACTAAATTCTATGAAGATAAAAGTAAGGTTGACACCAAGGCGGTAAGAGTGAAAATGGAAGCTTTGTGGTAAGACATTTGTATTAATTTCCCCAACAGATGAAGAGATGAAACAGATAAAAGAGCAAATGGTTTAAAAGCTTTGTTAAATCTGTTGGGAATATGTTCTTAGTTCGGACAGGGGCTTGTCCTGAAAGGCTAAGTCTGAAGGGTTATCCCCCCGTCCTAACATAGAATTTTCCCAACAGATGGAAAGATCAAACAGATGGGAGATGAAAATAATGAATGTTGCAGAAAATTACAAAAAAATAAGGAAAGAAATCCCAGAACAAGTAAGTATAGTTGTGGCAGCCAAAACAAGAACCGCGACAGAGCTTTCAGAAATCATTGATGCCGGCGCTACTGACATAGGAGAGAATTATGTCCAGGAAGCTAAATCAGCATATGAACAGTTGGGTGAAAAAGCAAATAGAGTAAGATGGCATCTGATAGGGTCTTTACAAAAAAACAAGATAAATAAAGCCCTTCCCATCTTTGATATTATACAGACAATTGGCGATTATGAAATTGCTGAAAATATAGACAAGAAGGTGGAGAGAGCTGGTAAAAAAATTGTTCCGGTTTGTATAGAGATAAACATCGGCAGTGAATTTACAAAATATGGTGTAAAGCCAGAATTTAAATCTATCGAAGAGCTGATTCGAAAAATATCAGATAACTTAAAATACCTAAAGATTGTGGGACTGATGACAATGGGTCCCAGAGTTGGAGATCCTGAAGACTCAAGGGAGTATTTTAGAAAAACGAAAGAGATATTTGAAAGAATTAAAACCCTTAGTTTGCCAAGGGTTGAGATGAAAATATTATCTATGGGAATGTCAAATTCATATGAAGTAGCAATCCAAGAGGGAAGTAACTTAGTTAGAATTGGCACGTCAATTTTCGGAGAAAGGAAATATTAAAGAGAGATGAAAAATTAAATGAATATAGAAATTTTGGGAACTGAATCTTTGGGGGTAAGAGGTCTTTGTTGTTTTGTAAAGACCAAAAAACAGAAAATATTAATTGATCCCGGCATAGCCTTAGGTTATACCAGATTTGGATTACTTCCTCATCCTCTTCAGGTAGCAGTGGATGAGAGGATACAGAAAAAAATTACGAAAGCATGGTCCGAAGCTACTGATATAGTAATTAGCCATTTTCATGGAGATCACACTCCTTTAGCGGACGCAAATCCTTATCAATTTAACATCAAAAGAATAGCTGGATTAAATCCAAAGGTTAGAATATGGACTAAAGACCCAAATCACTTTTCCCCGGTTGAAAAGAAAAGGGCAGAGTCTCTTTCTCGTATTTTAAACCAGAAGCTGATTTCAGCAGAAGGAAAAGAACAAGGGGTCTTGACTTTTTCCAAACCAGTTCCTCATGGAGAAGCATATGGTAATTTGGTCACAGTAATGATGACAAAAATTGAAGAAGGTGGTAAATTTGTGCATGCTTCTGATATACAGCTTCTAAATAGTGAAGCTATTTCTCAAATACTGTCTTGGGAACCAGATATAGTATTAGCTGGCGGACCTCCTCTTTATTTATATAGACTTTCTGAAAATCAAATTAGAAGGGCCTGGAATAATGCCAAATTGCTGTCGCAAAAAGTTGATACTCTAATTCTTGATCATCATTTAATAAGGAGTTATCAAGGGCTCAAATGGTTAAAGAGCTTATCATCCGAAACCGGGAAAAAAATTATATGTGGGGCTGACCTTATGAAAAAACCAAGGATGTTGCTTGAAGCCAAGCGCCAACGCCTATACAAAGATTTACCTGTCCCTGAAGGATGGCACGAACTTTATGCCGAGGGAAAAGTCACGCCTGAGGATTATTGGAATTTGGGTAAAAAACTTTATGAAAGTATAAAACTTATTGATTAAAAGTGAAGGGATTTAAAATCTCTCAGTTTGGACAGGGGTTATACCCTGTCTGTAAAAGGGTGGGGGTGCAACCCCTACCCTAACGGAAACTTGCCTTTTCGGTAGTTTCGTCTGGGATCAATTATTTGTTGACTTTGTGGTCTATTTATTATTCCTTATATTCGACATCTCAAGTTGCTCTCTTTGGACAGGAGTTACTTCTCCGTCCTTAATAAGGAAGGAGGCATTTTATGGATAATGTCTTACCACAATTGTTAGAATGGATAACATTCTATGGCCTCAAGATTATTGCGGCGATCATCATTCTCGTCGTCGGTCGCTGGGTGGCAAAGGCGGTCAGGAGTTTCGTTAAGAGATTGCTGACGAAGAAGGAAGTGGACGCAGCGATAATCTCTTTTGCCAGTAGTCTGGCCTACTTTGGGTTATTGGCTTTTATCATCATCGCAGCGCTTGGACAGCTCGGAGTTCAAACTGCTTCCTTCGTAGCCATTATCGGAGCTGCAGGACTGGCCATCGGTTTGGCGTTGCAGGGCTCACTGGCAAATTTCGCTGCCGGTTTTCTCTTAATTCTATTCCACCCTTTTAAGGTGGGGGATTATATCACTGCCGGCGGAGCCTCCGGCACGGTTGAGGAAATTCGAATCTTCACCACCCAACTCAATACCCCGGATAATAAAACCATCATCATTCCCAATGCAAAGTTGACCGGAGACAACATCGTCAATTATTCTGCCAAGGATACCAGGCGGGTGGATTTTGTATTCGGTGTAGGTTATACTGATGACCTTCAGAAGGTAAGGCAGGTGTTGCAGGGCGTGGTGGATAATGATAGCCGTATTCTACGAGACCCTCCTCCCATGATAGCCGTGAACGAGCTTGCAGACAGCAGCGTGAATTTTGTGGTTCGGGTGTGGGTCAAGAGCGGGGATTACTGGGACGTGCACTTTGACACAATGGAAAACGTGAAAAAGCGTTTCGATGCGGAGGGTATCTCCATACCGTTCCCACAGACCGACGTGCACCTGTATAAAACGGAGTAATGGGCATCGGCTTGAAGGTCCGAAATGTCCTTCAGGACTTTCGGACGAAAGGTAATTTGTCGGATAGTCCTCCGTATGGAGGACTATCTCCGATCTACGTTGGCTTCCATTTTCCTCTCAAAGAAATCTCTTGCCTCTTTCCGACTTTTTTCTTAAAATGGTCTAAGACCGGAGATTCCTTCATACCGGTCTAACTTGAATTGCTGTTCAAACTAAGAAGGGCGGGAGCGCAATTTCTTATTGCGCCGCAGAGGGTCTAATGAATCCACATCTGGATCAGGGTGGCATCAGAGGTAGTCTGGCAAGATACGGCAAGATTACGGCTTGTCTTCTGTTCACTGTTGTTTTCAGTTCGGTCTCCGCGAAAACGACTTCCGCTGAAGATGGTATTTCTTCGGCCCCCGAAGTGGTGATCAATGAAGTGCTGGCGAACGAACCCGGGACCAACACCAGATTAGAATGGGTGGAGCTCCACAACGCCGATTCAGTTGAGCATAATCTGGAGGGTTGGGCTTTCATCTCAAAAGATGATACGACACGGTTTCCGACTGGCTCGACCATTCCCGCCAGTGGATTCTTGATCCTCGCGCGCAGGCTGTTG
>JADFWA010000148.1 GCA_015222855.1 Pseudomonadota bacterium
CTATTGTCCCTGATCCTGATTTTTGACTGCAATCCACTTCTATCATTTTGCCCCCTTGCCTTAGTAATTTCCCTTTCTATTTTACTCAAATTCCCAGGAAACATCCATCCAATTGTTACCCGCTAAAACTTGACAACTATCTCCTCTCTGATAAAATTCCATTATCACATATATAAGATCAAACCGTAGGGCAGGGCTACTGAAATAAATTCAGCACAAGCAGCCCTGCTCGAACAATAGCAAGGCTAAAGCCTTGCCCTACGGAGAGCGAGGCTTTAGCTCCCCTTCCCCGAATGGAACAATCTCTTTCCTGGCGGGATTATAAAAGTCAGGAGGCAAGCATGCAAAAGATATTGGTCACCGGCGCCGCGGGACAGATTGGTTCGGAATTAACGATGGTCTTGAGGGGAAAATACGGTAATGAAAATGTCATAGGTACAGGTCATGAAAAAAGACCGGACAAAACCCTGCTTGAGTCGGGCCCGTTTCACTTTATTGATTGCACGAAGATCGATACAATTGCTGAAGTGGTAATGAAACATAAAGTTGATACCATCTATCATCTTGCAGCGCTGCTTTCGGCAGTGGCGGAAGCCGACCCCCAGCTCGCCTGGAAGGTAAATATGATTGGTCTTTACAATATGCTGGAAGTTGCGCGTGAATATAAATGCTCCGTTTTTACTCCAAGCTCAATCGGCGCCTTTGGCCCAACAACTCCTTCAGACAATACACCACAAGACACAATTCAGCGTCCGAACACCATGTACGGGATAACCAAAGTCGCCGGCGAACTGCTCTGCGATTATTACTTCAAGAGATTTGGCGTGGACACGCGGGGGGTTCGCTTCCCCGGACTTATCTCTTACAAAACTCCACCAAGCGGCGGCACGACGGACTATGCCGTGGAAATTTACTACGAAGCCATCAAGCGAAAGAAATATACCTGCTATCTCAAGGAAGGGACTTATCTGGATATGATGTACATGCCGGATGCACTGAAAGCCGCGGTCGACCTGATGGAGGCAGACCCGGCCAGACTTAAGCATCGGAATGCCTTCAACGTTTCGGCCATGAGTTTTGCGCCAGAGCACATCGCCGCTGAAATCAAAAAAATTATTCCCGAATTCACCATGGATTTCAAAATAGACCCTCTCAGGCAGGCGATTGCCGATTCGTGGCCGAACAATATGGATGACAGCGCTGCCCGGGAAGAGTGGGGATGGCAGCCGGAATATGACCTCGAATCCATGACGAAAGATATGATAGAAAAACTCTCTCAAAAAAATAATTTGATAGTATAAGAAATCCCTTTTTTTACCGCAGAGCACACAAAGTACGCAGAGAATTTCTATAAAAAATAAAAAAGGTCTCTGTGATCTCTGCGATCTCTGTGGTGAAATAATTTAATCCATAGGAGATAAAAATGCCGGTTAAAAAATTGGAACACATATTGGTTGAAAAGCTTGATGAGCTTAAAGGAAAAGGGGCTCTCAAGGGCGAGGAAGTCGTGATAACTGGCGTAAGGCCCGCTGAAGACAGGAAAGGTCCCCGATATTTTATTGAAGGTCATGGAGCCAAAGAATTTATAAGAATGAATTCAAATTCTTATCTCGGCATGTCATTGCGCAAAGAGATCATTGAGGCGGAAGAAGAAGCCGCGAGAAAATATGGCGCCGGTCCCGGGGCAGTCCGTTTTATCAGCGGGACTTATCAACCGCATATTGAATTGGAAAAAAGGGTGGCAGAGTTCCATAATCGAAAATCGGCAATGATTTTCAGTTCCGCTTACGCCGCCGTGATGGGCGCCGTATCACCGTTGATAGATAACGAGACCATCGTCATCAGTGATGAGCTGAACCATAATTGTATTATCAATGCGATCAGGCTTTCCCAACCCAAGATCAAAGAGGTGTACAGACATCTGGATATGACCGATCTGGAAGGGAAGATAAAAAGTGCAACAGGAAAAGGAAGGCGGGTCTTGATTATTACAGACGGGATCTTCAGCATGAGGGGCGACTGTGCGCCGCTGGATATTATTGTGGAGATTGCCGAAAAGTATGACCCGGAATTTGAAGAAGGCATTATAACCGTCGTGGATGATTCTCATGGTGTGGGCGCCTTTGGTGAAACCGGAAGAGGCACCGAGGAATATACCAATACGAAGGGCATAGATATAATAATTGCAACCTTGGGAAAGGCCCTAGGAGTAAATGGCGGTTACCTGGCGGCAAATTCCGTAATCGTCAATTACCTGCGGCAGACCGCCCCTTTTTATATATACTCCAATCCGATTACACCTTCGGAAGCAAGCTCGGCAATGAAGGCATTGGAGATCCTGGATAGTGAAAAGGGAAGTCAATTATTGGTGAATCTGCGCGAACTGACAAAACGCCTTGAAAAGGGACTGGTTGATCTGGGTTATGAAATTATAGAAAGTGAGCATCCCATTGTGCCTATAATGATCAGAGATACAAAAAGAACCTCTGAACTGGTTCAATATCTGGCCGAAAACGGCATATTGGCTGCCGGATTGAATTATCCGGTGGTCCCCAAGGGGGATGAGGAGATAAGGTGCCAGGTTTCGGCCGATCATACCGAATATGACATAGATTACGTTCTTGGAATACTGAAGAAATTTAAAGAAACGGGGCTTAAAGATTAATTAACCCTACAACGACATTTGTATCTTCATGATCATATAAGCTTATTTGTAGGAGTGGCTTCCCTGTCCGCGTGCAACGCACAGGCAGGCAGCCGCGATAACGATAACTTATCGCGGCAAGATACCGCTCTTACAGGGAAAAGTGACAAAAATGTCGTTGTAGGACTAATTGCGTTGTTGACCTTAATTGCCGGAACGGTGTATAATTGCAAAAACCCAAATTAGGAGGCACTCATGTCAGTTGACAATTTTTGCAATCGTGAGGTCGTGATTACTTCCAAAGACACGAGCATTGTTGAGGTAGCGCAGCTCATGAGGCAACACCATGTAGGCGACATTGTGGTTGTCGATTCCAGCGGAGATCAGCCGGTACCCATCGGCATCGTCACAGACCGCGACATTGTAATCGAACTTGTAGCCGGTGAGGTGGCGCTTGACAGCATTACGGCAGGCGACATGATGAGCTATGACCTGGCCACGGCAAAAGAACAGGATGGCATATGGGACACCTTGCAATACATGTGCTCGAAAGGGATAAAACGTATGCCGGTAGTCAATGAACAGGGTGGTCTTGAAGGTATCCTGACGGCCAATGATCTGCTTGAACTGTTCGCCGAGGAACTGACATTGCTTGCCAGGATCACGACCGGCGGTCTGACGCGGGAGAAAAAGGCCAGGGAATAGGTTGACCCTGACGTTATACGATTCTTTTCCGTCCCGATGCGCCCTCCCGAAAATCTTTCATGTAATTATGGGCAAGGCGTTGACCTGAAGAAATATTTATCCAACTCGGTCAACGCCTTTATCTTTTTGATGGTGCTTCTGAACAGACGAAGATGGAAATTATCAATCTACTTAAACCTCTCTATTTTGCCCGCAGCATCGCCTTTGACTATCAAACCTATCATTACAGTATTGATGCTGCCGAATATGAAGTCAGGAAGCAGGCGCTGGCCTTCCTGTCACAGAGGCCATATCTGGTCGGACTTTACCTGGGACAGGGCAAGAAATTACCTTCTTTATATCAGTTCGGAGACTATAGGTACGCGGGCGCTCCTACCCAGACAGC
>JADFWA010000149.1 GCA_015222855.1 Pseudomonadota bacterium
CAAGCACAGAATTCCACAAGCTTATGGTCAATAAAAGGAACTCTCACCTCCAATGAATGATGCATGCTCATTCTGTCGGTTACTGCCAGTATGTCCTCAGGAAGGTAGGTTTTTAAGTCACAGTAAAGGGCCCTGTCCAGGGAATTGCTCCCCCCATTAACATTGGCCGAATTAAAATGATCCAATAATAAATCATTACATCCTTCATGATACTGTTCGAATCTGTCAGGGAAAAGAGATTTCTTCAGATTTTTATTTAGAATAGAGAGGTAGCCCATATAACAGAGGTCGGCGGGCAGTGAACCCGAACGGACAAACCTTTTCATGTGATTTATCGTGTAATGGCCGTCAGCTCTCTCCGGAAGCCTCTCAACGAAATTCTGAATAAATTTTTCCCTTAGAATCCGGGGAATACGGTTATATATGCCGCGGAGCTGGAAGCCCAGGTATCTTTCATATCCCGCAAAGACCTCATCCCCCCCAAGGCCGGATAGAGCTACAGTGACATTTTCCCTGGCTATCTCACAAACATAATAAGAAGGTATCGTAGAATCATCGGCGAAAGGTTCGTCAAAGGCCCTTACGATCTTTTCCACTAGACCTTCAGGCTTCGGAAGCACTTCATATTCCCGGTGCCTGGCTGAGTATCTCTCAGCTACCATTCGGGCATATTTTCGCTCATCCAGGTAGCCGCCCGTATCCCCACCAAAACCTATACAAAAAGTGTTAACAGGCTGAGAACTTGCCATGCTCATCAGCGCCACAACCGCGCCTGAGTCGATTCCACCGCTGAGAAAAGCACCCAGGGGGACCTCGCTCATAAGGCGTATTCTTACGGATTCCTGAAAGAGATCCAGAAAACCTTCAATAAAGTATTTTTCACTTTTGCTTCTATCCGGTGCAAAGTATAGGTCCCAATATTTGTGGATTTTAATCTGACCATTTTCCCAAGTTAAGGTATGCCCTGGCGGGAGCTTTCGGATACCAGTGAATATCGTTAAAGGTGCCGGAATATATGACAAGGTAAAATAGCACGTGAGTGCCAGCTCATCCAAATCTCTGGGAAATGATTGGTCGGCAAGGATGGCTTTCATTTCAGAAGCAAAATAGAACCTCCCCTTATGTTCGGCATAAAAAAGTGGCTTGATACCTAGCCTGTCTCGTGCAAGAAATAATTTCTTTTTCTTTATATCCCATATTGCAAAGGCAAACATACCACGAAGATATTCAACACATTTTTCATCCCATTCTTCATAAGCATGTAGAATTGTTTCTGTATCGGTTCGAGTTGAAAAGCGATGCCCCTTGCTGAGCAGTTGATCACGAAGTTCTATGAAATTATATATCTCACCATTAAAGATGATACACTTAGACCTGTCCTCATTGAAAATAGGCTGATGCCCGCCTTCAAGATCGATTATGCTGAGTCTCCGGTGGCCAAGGCCAACATCACCATTATAGAAAAGCCCATAATCGTCCGGACCTCGATGCGCTTGAATATTATTTGCAACCTCTAATTGATTTCTGGTTAAATCGGACGAGATTATTCCGCAAATTCCGCACATGAATGGATATTCCTCAAAAATGGTCGTCCCTTGAAATTATATTGAATTTCTGCAACAACTTTAAGAAATTCACGTTGTACGATTTATAATTTAAATGACTTAAATGCTTTACTTTTGCAATATCTTCTGAAGTAACATCCAGTATTTTCATGAAGTCTTCTAATTCGGCAGGCTCTCTGTCGTCGGTGGCTGTTTTCAATTTTTCAAATGCCTGGTCTCTTGTCATCTGACCATCCCTGATAAGAGCGCTATATTTCTGAACTTTTTTCCCGAAACCCCACTTCTTTTTCCGTAAATAATCTGCTACAGGGCTCATTATGCAATCAAAATGCATTTCACCATCGAATCCACCTTCAGAGCATACTACTTCACCAAGTGTTCGCACGATTTCCTGCTCGTCCCAACGAACGTATTCGGGAAGATTGATCCGTTTTACCAGAATTCTCATAGGCTGAAAGAATACAAAATCTTCCAATTCCTTTCTACTTATAGTCCCCTCCGCAACACTTAAAAGGAGCTTTTGATCAATAGTCTCAATTTCTCTCGGATTCATGTCGGTAATTGGATTGTAACCCAAAACTATCAAAGGGATTTTTTCTTGCCGAGCGATCCTGTACGTAAGAGTGGTCACACCTCTTGAACATGGTGGACAAAAATCTCCGGTTTTTAACAAAAAAGTACGGTACAGTTTCTTCAAGATGCCGAAATTGGGTTTATATGAAATAAAGTCAACGTCTAACTCTGAGGTGATAGACTTTAAATTTCTAATTGCGGCAACTGAAGTAAAACCGTTGTCAAAATTTACTGCCAGAACCCTCATCTTGTATTTCACCTTGCAGACATAAAGCACATAACTACTATCCTTGCCCCCACTTACAGGGACCATACAGTCCCATCGTCGCCCCTTGTTTCGATATTTGTCAAATAAAACTGATAAAGACTTCTCCCTCTCCGCGTAATCTATCTTTTTGAATCTTTCTTCATAGTCCCTGCAAACACAGCAAACTCCAGCCTCATCGTAACTGATATGCGGATAATTTTCTGGCAACAGGCATTTAGAACATATTTTCATAATTTCCTATCCTTAAAATTCACACAAAAAGGTCTTCCATGTACCACCATGATGAAAGAGAGATGAATTGGCCTTGCGCAAAGCATTTGCGCATATTGGCACAAAAGCCTATGGTAAGGCTCTTAGACATTCCTACGGTTCTGATACAGAATGCTGGGAATGGAATGCCGATGGGTGGTCATGAGTGGGATGCAATGGTGAGCTACGAAGAACGTTTTCACGTGAATTTTGGATACATCAACATGCCTTACACTCATCGAGAAGTGCGTTTCCATTCCCTTTTCC
>JADFWA010000150.1 GCA_015222855.1 Pseudomonadota bacterium
ATCAAATATCAAAATGCAAAATTTAAAAGTAAAACGGTTTTTAATTTTGATATTTGATATTTTAATTTTCTTTCTTTGTGCCTTTGGTACTTTGTGCCTCGCTATATTTTTATTGACAAAAAAAGTAAAAGCGAGTAGTAGTTCTTGCTTTCGATAAAAAAGAGATGGTGACAAATTGGCAAATCTATACAAGTGCAAAAAGAAGAACGTCTTTATAGTCGAACCCTGCTATGATGAAACTTGTGAGTGGTGGCTAAAGAATGAGATATTTTGCAATTGCACCTGGGTCGCGTGCAACCATGGCCCTTTCACTCTTGAAGAGGTTGGTGAGATGATGGGGGTAACAAGGGAAAGGATAAGGCAGATAGAGGCAAAGGCCCTCAGAAAATTACAGCACAAGAAGAGAAGAGATCAATTGAAGGATTTTACCTCACCGGACTATGACAGGGAAACATATTGACTTTTATCTTATCTGAAGAAATGCGGGCGGGAATAAACCACGCCCCTACACTGGATTTCGTAAATCTTATATGAAACACATAAGGGCGTACTGTGATACGCCTTTACATTTGTATTTTTGTAAATTGATTTTCTCTGCGCGCTCAGCGCTCTCTGCGGTAAATGTTTACAATCACTCCTTCTTCCTTTTCTTCAATCCAGCAATAAATTCCCGCATATGTTTCTTGCTTTCAGCTCTCGAAAAAAGGAGCGCCGTAATTTCAAATTCATGCTCCAGTACGGAACTCTTGTCAAGTCTGGGAACTACATCGGATATCCTCTTAACTGCCTCAACCGCCTTCGGCAACCTCCGGGAGAGTGCCTTTGCAACCATCCTCGCCTCATTCATGAATTCGTCAGGTGAGGCAATCTTATTCACAAGCCCGATCCTCAGCGCCTCTTTAGCCCCGACAGGTTCTCCAAGCATGGTAAGTTCTTTTGCCTTGGCCGTCCCGACAAACCGTCTTAAGGGATCAAAAAGGGGGTTCAGCCCAAACTTCAATTCAGGATGGGCGAATATGGCGCTTTCCGAGGCTATAATAAGATCACAGACAGTTGCCAGGTTAAAACCACCACCCAGGGCGATTCCACCAACAGCCGCAACGACGGGTTTCCTGAATGTATATATTTTTTGAAGATAACTTATGATGGACTTGAAATAATCGTCTACCTCGCTATCGGGAAGCGCCTCCAATTCCTTGATATCCTCACCGGCGGAGAACACGTAACTGCCCCCGGTGAGTATAACGGCCCTTACCGAATCATCCCCCTCCAATTCGACAAAGCAATTCTCCAGATCGCGTTTCATCTGCAGTGAAACCGCATTCATCTCCTTGGGGCGATTCAGCGTAACGATTGCATATCCTTCTTCTTTTGTAGTCAGAATCGTTTTATATTCCATTTTATGCCCTCAATAATCGTATCTATCCAGCCACCAAGACACAAAGTCACAAAGATGGAAACATCATTATTTATGATAACTATAAGCATTTTATTAATGAAATTCCGAGATTATGGAGAATTTATACTTGGTGCCTTGGTGACTTTGCGGCTGAGTAGCGACTAATAATCAACCAATTTTTTAAGATCCTTCCCAACCTTAAAAAAGGGTACCTTCTTGGAAGGAATATTGACCTCCGTTCCCGTTTTGGGATTCCTCCCTTTACGTGAATCCCTGGATCTGACTGTAAAATTCCCGAACCCTCTGACTTCTATTCTCTCATTTCTTGCCAATGAGTCCGTCATCGCCTGAAACATAATATCAACCGCAAATGCCACATCCTTTTTGGGATAATCCTTCAACCTTCCCTGTACCTTTTCAATCAAGTCACTTTTTGTCATGATCCAACCGCCTCAAGAATTTACCGCGGAGAACGCCGAGTTCGCGGAGAAAATATTCTCGTTCTCAGAAGCCTCAACGGTACATTAATTTAGATATAGATAACTAATTCCACTACCCTTTTCCCTCAACTCACTTACAACGGTGGAAACCATCTCGCTCACAATATACCTCCAGAGTTTAAACTCCTTCTCCGCCGGATAAACTACCTCCGGTTCCCCCTTTATCCCGGAAAGTTTTGCGGCAAGATTGATTGCGTACCCCCTGTCACCGAGAAAATCGACAAGACCCATCTTCAGCGCCTGCCTGCCGGTAAAGATTCTCCCGTCAGCAATGCCCGCAATCGTCTCCTTCGATATATTCCTGTTCGCGGAAATCGATTCAATGAATTGATCATAAATATCATCAACCACTCCCTGAATCAATCTTTCTTCTTCAGGGGTCATCTCCCTCAGAGGAGAACCAACATCTTTGTATCTTCCACTTTTGATGGTTGAAGGTTTCAGCCCTATCTTCTTGAGGAGTTCCTCCATATTGGAAAAATGCGCGATAACCCCGATGCTGCCCGTTATCGTTCCGGGATTGGCCACAATCTTATCAGCGGCACAGGCAATATAGTACCCCCCAGAGGCTGCCACCGACCCCATCGAAACAACCACCTTCTTCTTTTTCTTCAATGACAGAACCGCCTTATATATCTCCTGCGACGGAACCACGCCGCCACCAGGCGAATCTATCCTTAAAACCACCGCCTTGATACTATTGTCTTTACCATGCTTAATCAACTGATCCACGACAGGAGAAGAATCTTTTATAACCCCTTCCACCATTACCATAGCGACCTTATCCCTGAGAGAAAATGAGCTTCTTTCTCCGGTAAAGGTGGCAATACCAAAAACGATAATGAAAAACAGAACAAATATCGCCACCAGCAGAAACATACCAAAGATTACAGGATGCTTTCTCATTGCAAATTATCTGTCCCCTTAATTTTATAAAAGGCACAGACTGATATCAAATATCAAAATGCAAAATTTAAAAGTAAAACGGTTTTTAATTTTGATATTTGATATTTAAATTTTCTTCCTCTGTGCCTTATGTTTTAAACTTTAATGTCCGGGAGAGTAATTTCCGACAGGGCTCTTCCCAGGCTGGAAGTGATATTTTTATTGCTGTCCAGATATTGTGATTCCGGAGATTCAT
>JADFWA010000151.1 GCA_015222855.1 Pseudomonadota bacterium
GAGCAGGGTTTCGGCATGTCTGCCGGTGGCCTGGGAGATATCCCGTTGCCTGTCGAGAACCTGCTGCAGAAACTCATGGATTACGACGGAGGCAGGTTTCTTTCCCTCCTCTTCCTTAATCAGGGCCAGGGCCTTGTCCAGAAGCGCCGCCAGATGAAAACCCGTAGGGCGCGTGGCACGGAGGCGGTCTGCCGCCACTTCCAGTCGGGCAGTGTCTCCGATCTCTTCCCGTTCAAGTTTCCGTGCCGCCAGATACAGGCCGAACCCCGCGGTGATGGCTATATCACCGGCGCCCTGTACAACCATTTCCTCTATCGCCTGTGCTACTTCCTCATAATTGGAGCAATAAACCGGCGCCACTTCCACTGGCAGTTTTCTCCGGTCGATTATCGCCAGTCGATCCCCTTCCATGTAAACGTTATTTTCCAGATCCATCAGCAACGGCCTTTGCATTTAAGCTCCTTCAGGAAGGGTAAATCGCCAAGCACAATACCACTCGGGAGGATGATCATCCGGAGGACAACCGATACACTCTGTCTGGATTCTTGAGTCAATGCTTTCCGCAAAGAACCTGTATTCGACCAGGCCGGCGGATTTACACGGGTAATCATCAAGTCCCCTACGTTTTCTCGCTGATTGAACACGGCAGTCATTCATCTGAAAGACAATGGTATTGGGGCCTTCATCAATGATGGTCTGCACATTTATACGCGCGTACATTCGAAATGCCAGCGCCTTTTTCAATCCTTCGATACCTGCATGCTTCGGCAGGTCTAAAAACTGTTTGATAGACCATGCTTCAAATGGAGAAAAACGGGTCCAGCATGAGTCATTGCAACGCTTGGCATCATACATGTCACGGGCGCCTTCCACAGCCTGAAACCAGACACCGTCATTGGCAAGCCAATTCACACCGATATTGGTCATTAATTTGAGGAGTTCCTCCTGCGACATGTCCAGCAATGCCTTCGGTATTCCATCCTTCATCTCAAAACCAAGGACCTTGGCCAGCCTGTTCATCTGGATGCCATAGCTGTCTTTGTATGCCACCTTCGCGATATCCAGAGCTTTTTCCATGCCAAACTGATGTTCCACTTCTCTGAACCAGAGGGTATAATGAACTATGTTTCGATGAAACATGTCCAAAACAAACCGTGCCATACCTTCCTGGCTAAGATCCTCAGGTCTCTCAATTTCTTTGCTCATTCCATATCTCCTTTCACTTTTTTAATTGAACGGTATTCTTCAAAAGTCCACCATGACAATCCATCAATACGGTTTGAGAGTATAGGGAAGTGGTGGTTAAGTGTCAAGATTTTTGACCTTGACAGCCATTTTTCTTTATGTTACTGGACAATGCATTAATTGGGTATGAGCGATACTTATGATTCTTAGAGTGAAACATACAATCTCTTGTTGGTGGTGGCAGGTTAAAATAGACCTGCCCGTTTAAGCTCTATTGCGATTAATAACTGATTGTGAGCCGTGGGTAGGAAAAAGGAACTCCCCATGGTTCATATGTAACCGAACGAAAGCCATGGGAAACCCCATGGCTTTTTTATTAAGTTTTTTACATCAACCCATAGAAAAATTTTAAAAGGAGGGTATATTATGAAACAGGTAAAGGTATTTTTAAATGAAGATGAGATTCCGAGGCAGTGGTACAACATTCAGGCTGATATGCCGACACCGATGAGCCCACCGCTTCACCCGGGGACAGGGAAACCAGTGGGACCCGATGATCTTGCCCCCATTTTCCCGATGAACCTCATCGAGCAGGAGGTCAGCACGGAACGATGGATCGATATCCCTGAAGGGGTCCTGGAAAAATTGCTCCTGTGGCGGCCTTCTCCGCTATGTCGAGCGTATAACTTTGAAAAGTTGCTGGATGCCCCGGTAAAGATCTACTACAAGAACGAAGGCGTGAGTCCCCCCGGTTCACACAAGCCCAATACCGCCGTTGCCCAGGCCTATTACAACAAGGTTTTCGGGACAAAGAAGATTTATACCGAAACCGGCGCCGGTCAGTGGGGCAGCGCACTTAGCATGGCCTGTCAGATGTTCGGACTTGAGTGCAAGGTATTTATGGTGAGGGTCAGCTACGACCAGAAGCCGTACCGGCGACTGATGATGATGACCTGGGGCGCTGAATGTGTTCCCAGTCCGAGTGACCAGACCGAGGCAGGGAGAAAAATCCTGGCTGAAAACCCGGATTCTCCGGGAAGTCTCGGGATTGCCATAAGCGAGGCAATTGAAGATATGCTTACCGACAAAAATGCCCGCTATTCTCTGGGAAGCGTCTTGAATCATGTCTTGCTGCATCAGACCATCATCGGATTGGAAGCTCAGAAACAAATGGAAAAGATTGGTGAATATCCCGATGTGGTTATCGGTTGCGCCGGCGGGGGCAGTAATTTTGCCGGGTTGTCTTTGCCGTTTGCGAGAGACAAGATTCACGGCAAAGATATAAAGATTGTGGCAGCCGAACCCGCATCATGCCCGACCTTAACCAGAGGGCCCTTCGCCTATGACTTTGGCGATCTCGCAATGACGACGCCTCTTCTGCCGATGCACACCCTCGGCCACGATTTTGTGCCGGCCCCGATCCACGCAGGAGGGCTCAGGTATCATGGCATGGCGCCGATTATCAGCCACCTGGTTAAAGAAAACATAATTGAAGGCAGGGCATACAGTCAGCTTGAGACCTTCGACGTCGGTGTAAAATGGGCGCGGACAGAAGGTCATATTCCCGCTCCTGAAACACACCACGCAATTGCGGCGGTCGTTGAAGAGGCGATGCGTGCCAAGGAAGAAGGGAAAGAGAAGGTGATCCTTTTCAACTGGAGCGGCCACGGGCTTGTGGATCTTGCCTCTTACGATGCCTACTTTTCCGGGAAGCTCGTAAATTATGAACTTCCAGAAGAAGAAATCAAGAAGGCGATGGAAACCGTTGGAAAATATCCCAAGCCGTGAAGAGAGTTATGAGTTTCGGGTGTAACGAAATGGAAAAATACGACCGGTTAGAGATCAGATGTCCCAGACTTGGAGGGGAGGTTACCTTTGCCTACTGCAAACAGGAAAGCGGGAATCTCCCCTGCCCCCGCATTATTACATGCTGGCGGGCTTACATCCCCGTGGAGGCATATTTAAAAGAAACCCTTACTCAGGAAGAATGGAATCGCTGTTTTAACAGGCCGCCGAAGGGGAAAGTTGATACTATATTCGAGCTTGTCGAGGCGGCGAAAAAACGAAAGGCTTCTCCCCCCTGATAAATACATCATTGTTCATCTCCCCTCCCCTTGTGGGAGGGGTTGGGGGAGGGGGATAAAGGTATCACTTCACCCCCACCCGACCTCCCCCATGAAGGGGGAGGAGATTTTTGAACTGATCTGAAGACATTAACCCTAAACCAGAAACTCCAGACTCGAAACTTAGTTTTGCGATGGATCTGTTCGATCAACAGGAAAAAGATGTTCGCCCTCTGGCTGACAGGATGCGTCCCGAAACCCTCGATGCATTTGTGGGACAGCCTCATCTCCTCGGCAAGGATAGTTTGCTCCGTCGCGCCATAGAAGAGGACAGACTGTTTTCCGTGATTTTCTGGGGGCCACCCGGCTCAGGCAAAACAACCCTTGCCCGCATTATAGCCCGTGAGACAAAATCTCATTTTGAGGCATTCTCCGCCGTCCTCTCCGGAGTAAAAGAGATTAGATCCGTTATCGAAGAGGCAAAGTCACAGCTTCGCTATCATCAAAAAAAGACCATCCTCTTTGTGGATGAGATCCACCGGTTCAACAAGGCACAGCAGGACGCCTTTCTGCACCATGTGGAGAGCGGCCTGATCACACTTATCGGCGCTACCACGGAAAATCCATCATTTGAGGTAATCGCGCCGCTCCTCTCCAGGGTACGTGTGATGGTACTGAAGCCGTTTTCCGATGAGGAGTTGTCAGCCATCCTGAAGCGGGCGCTGAGCGAAGGGGGAAAAGGTCTGGGGGCATTTTCGCCGAATATTGAAGCGGATGCCTTGGAACATATCATCTGGACAGCCGACGGAGACGCCCGTACAGCCCTGAACAATCTGGCGGCGGCGGCATCCCTCGTACAGGCGAATGGAAAGATCACCCGCGAAGTGGTGGAGGAAGCCCTTCAGAAAAAGGCCCTGCAGTATGACAAGTCTGGCGAGGAACATTACAACCTCATATCGGCCTTCCACAAGAGCCTCCGGGGAAGTGACCCGGATGCCGCACTTTATTGGCTGGGCCGTATGCTTGAAGCAGGTGAAGACCCTCTCTATGTCGCCCGCCGTATGGTGAGATTTGCCTCAGAAGATGTGGGAAACGCCGATCCTGACGCCCTGTCCATAACCGTCTCCGCCATGCAGGCCTTTCAATTCATCGGCCTTCCCGAGGGTGAGCTCGCCCTGGCCCAGGCCACCGTCTATCTTGCCACAGCCCCGAAGAGCAATGCCATCTACGAAGGCTACGGGAATGTCAAACAGGCCATCGGCAAGACCGGCACACTTCCGGCGCCGCTCCACATACGAAATGCCCCCACAAAATTGATGAAGAGCCTTGGCTATGGCAGGGATTACAAATATGCCCATGACTTCCCGGACGCCTATACGCCGCAGGATTACCTGCCGGAAAAACTGAAGGGGCAGATTTATTACCGTCCCACAAACAGGGGCTACGAAAAGATCGTCAAAGAAAGACTCGAAAAGTGGCGCAAACTCCGCGAAACAAAGAAAGATTCTTAAAAATGCATGGCAAGAGTGTCCCACTACAGTAGGGTCGGGTTTTATACCCGACCGTAAACGGTGGCATATAAAATGCCACCCTACACATTTGGAAATTCCCTGCAGCAAGCTTGCGGAGTTTCAATTACAAATGCCTGAAATTTATACCATAGGACACGGCAACAAAACCTTTGACTAATTCATGAAAAATGAGGTTTTCCACTTCCCCTTTCTTCTGCTTGACCGGGAAATATCTTAAATCTATAGTTCATCATTTTCCGATATCAAAAAATGGAGAAATTTTGCGATGCTTAGAAAATTTGCCTTGATCTCATGTGTTGTCTGTCTTCTTTTTTCTTTTTCATCAATTAAATCCGATCTCGCCTTTGGAGCGGAAAAACCCTTTATCTTCGGCCTGCTTCTTGTCGGGCCTTACAATGACCGTGGTTATAGCCAGGCACATTTCGAAGGGGGCGAGTACGTTCAAAAAAAGGTCCCCGGCACGAAGATGATTTATATTGACAAGGTCAATCCCGCGGACAGAGCAGCACAAAATAAGAATTGTAAGTGTTCACCGCAGAGGCGCAAAGAACGCTAAGGTTCAGTTTATTATAAACTCCCATGGCCTATCGGCTACAACGAAACTCGAAAGTCTGTCATTTCCGTGAAGCTTGTCCTCGACTCTGATCGGGGAACGCAAATCCAGTTTAAAATCGAAGGTACAGGGAAAAACCTCCATACCTTTTAAAAAGCAGGTGTTGGTTTCCTTCCGTACCCGCGCAGGTTTTTCAGGTCGCCCCCTTCCCTCTCATGATTTTCACGCTGTTGATTATCAACTTTTTCCAAAAGGAATCTGTCCTGAACTGGGCTGAAGGCAAGGCATGGATGAAATCGGTATTAGGAGCTCTTTCCGGGACTATGCCGACCGCCCTGGGGAAGCCCTACAGACCTGATTGATCCTTCCATGTATTTTTCTTCAGTATAATAATCATAATCAGTCAATCCTCAGCACCTTTCCACCCTTTATTTTCCTCTCCTTAAGCTCAACCAATGCCTTATTGGCCTCTTCCAGGGGGAATTCCTGGACATGTGGTTTTATGGAAATTTCAACCGCCAACTCTATGAATTCACTGATATCTTTTCTGGCCACATTGGCCACGCTTTTTATCTCTTTTTCAAGCCAGAGGTGAGTGGGGTAATCCAGTTTTAAAAGATATTCCTTGTCGGTATCTTCTTTTCGAATGGCATTGATTACCAATCGGCCGCCGCATTCCAGATTTTTCAGACCTTCGACGATCGGCTTCCATGCAGGTGTAGTGTCGATGATACTGTGCAGTTTTTCCGGGGATTCATCTGCCGTGTCACCAGCCCAGACCGCTCCCAGCTCTTTGGCGAAGATTTGTTCCTTTTCACTTCTGGCAAAGACAAATACCCTGGAGTTTGGATACATATGACGCGCCATCTTGAGTACGAGGTGAGCTGAAGCACCAAAGCCGGTCAGCCCCAGGTTCTGTCCGTCTTCCAAATTTGTTAATCTCAAAGACCGGTAACCAATGGCGCCGGCACATAAAAGTGGTGCAGCTTCCGAATCTGAGAAGACATCCGGGATAGGATAGGCGAAATCTTCCGGAACGGTCATATACTCGGCA
>JADFWA010000152.1 GCA_015222855.1 Pseudomonadota bacterium
CCTTATGATAATGGTTTTTGGTAGCGGAAGGGCCTCCATGGACAGACTGCCCTACCCTTGGCCTTACTTCAAAAGCCTCCTTATATAAAATTGCGGATCGATTTTATAGCGTCTTCGATGTCCAATTCCCGCAGCTTTTCAATGGTTGGCACACCTTCATTGGTGTAGCCTAAGGCCTGGTAATATTCATCCAGAAGTGGGTCCAGATCTCTCACCATCTGACCTGTGGAGGGGCCGGCGTTTTTCAGTGGCTCCGAAGTCAACCGTTTTGGAAGAGAATCATCTTTACGGGAAAGGCCTTCTCGCACGTTAAAACACCTTTCAAGACATACAATCCGCTCACCGATCTTGAGAAGATTATCCGGCTCCTCAAAAGATTTTAGCCCCGTTGCGGCGGTCAGGAATTGACTATACAGCATGGTGTCCAGTCCCGAGTTTCCAAACGTACAAGCGATAAGGGAGTCTTCAAGGGCCTGTTCTTTTTGAACATGGGCAATGGACGCGCCCTTTCCTTTTTCGGTAAAGGGGTCCACCTTCCCTGAAAGTTCTTCCCTGGGTCTTCCGTACATATGACTTCCGCCAATATTGGAAGTAGCCATGCTCAGAGCATAGCCCTTGACGCCCCTTGGATCGTATCCCGGAAGTTCGAGCCCCTTTATGTGCATTGCATAATGGTCAGCACCGTTTCCGATCCGTTCAGCGGCCCTTTTAACCCCCTCACCCAATAATTTTCCAATGCCTTTTCTACTACCGATACGCTCAATCATGGAAAATATCGTTTTCTGATTGCCCCAAGTGAGATCAAGGTCATCCGCATCAGGTGTTGTAATGATCCCCCTTTCAAACAACTCCAAGGCAAAGGCTATACAAACACCGGCACTGATAGTGTCCAAGCCGTAATAGTCGCATAGCGCATTGGCGTTGACGGTGAAAGATTTGTCTGTGATACCGAGAAGGGGACCGAATGCATAGATGGTCTCATATTCCGGCCCATCGATTTGGGTCCCCTGAAACGGTCCCTGCGTGACATCTCTCATTCCACCGCATCGGGTCATACATTGATAGCAGCCCGCCTTCGACCGTTTCGTTTGATAAAATTCATCGCCGGAGATAAGTTGAATATCCCGAATGCTTCCCTCTTGAAAATTATTAACCGGTAAAATCCCCAGACCGTTCACAACCTCTGTAATATAAGGCGTTCCCAGCGTGGTCATATTTTTTCTGCGAGGATGCGCTTTGAGGATATCGATCTGCTGTTTGATCAGGCTTTTGAACCGGCCCTTATCAAAGGGGACAGGTTTTCTGACAGGGACATTGATGGCGAAGGCTTTCAGATTTTTGGCCCCCATGACCGTCCCCATCCCTCCACGCGATGCCGTACGTTCTCCCGAAGTGATAACAGCATAACGGACGTGATTTTCCCCGGCAAGGCCGATACAGGCCGATTCGGTATGACGGCCGTGGGTCTCCTTTAATATCATTTGTGTCTTTCGGGGATCCAGACCGGCGAGGTGATTCGCCCCCAGAAAATGAACACCCGATTTATCAAGATAAATATATGATAGGTCCGGCGCCTTTCCCTGGATGATGATCAGGTCATATCCCGCGTGCTTCATCCATGTGCCGAAATTCCCGCCAGAAATGGAACGAAAGATGGTGCCTGTGAGCGGACTTTTTGACATAACACACCACTTGGAAAAGCCCTGGAGCCCTGTACCCCCAAGGACTCCGATGGACAGGATCAGCCTGTTTTCGGATCCAAGGGGATCCGTACCCGGCTTAAGCTCGTCATAGAGGTATTTAGCACTGAGCCCTCGCGCAGAAATAAATTTTCTATAATACTGAACTGGGATTTCCTCTTCGAAATGTCTCTTATTACTCAAATCAATTCTGAGGAGTTTACCTGTAAGTACAGTCATGGATTCCTCTTTTAAAAACTCAACGGCTTCTTGTCGTAATAATAGAGAATGTACAGCCATACTCCCATGCGCCCGGGGTGTCGAGCATGTAAGAGTCATAAAGTAGCGGGGTAGCTATAGTTTAATGCATTGCCCGTCCGCCGTCCACAAGTATTGTCTGACCCGTGATAAAGTCGCTTTCAGGCGAGGCCAGGAACAATGCGGCGCCGGTCAGGTCCTCCGGCCTTTCCAGCCGTCTCAAAGGTGTCTTGGATGTATCATATTTAGTCACATCGGCTAAACCTCGACTTGCCTCAGTATCCGTAAAGCCGGGAGCGACACAATTGATGCATATGTTATGAGGTCCCAGTTCTACGGCCAGGGCCCTGGTTAGCCCGATAATCCCCCCCTTGGATGCCACATAATGGGCAAATCCGTTGGAACCCGTATAAAAGACTTCTGAACTCAGGTTTACGATTTTACCGTAACCCTGCGCCTTCATGTAGGGGAAAACGGCCCTGGCCGCAAGGAAGGCTCCTTTAACATTGACCGTCATTACGAGATCCCATTCGTCCGGATCGATTTCATGAAAGGGCTTGCGTTTGATACCGTCATAGATAGCCGCGTTGTTTATCAGAATGTCTATCCTGCCAAATGCCTTATTGGTCGCCTCGGCCATGTTCAACATATCCGTTTCCCTGGCCACATCGGCCTGAAACAGGGCGGCTTCGCCTCCCAGATCTTTGATCTGCTGAACCGTTTTTTCAAGGTTGGCCATATCCTTCCTTGTTACCACCATGACCCTAGCGCCCTCCTCAGCAAGCTTGAGAGCGAACGCCCTTCCCAGGCCTTTGGCCCCTCCAGTTACGATGGCAACCCTCCCCTTCAGACGCATTTTCACACTCCTTTACCATTCTTTATAATCATATCAAGACGCTTCTGCCAGGCATGAACTTACCCAGGGCTCATTAATATTGCGGCGACCGTAAACCATAGTCTTCGGCTATCATCTGGTAGCAGTTATAACTTGACCCGCGACCGATAGCCGGTCCGCCAGCCACACCCGAGGAACACATATAAAGACCCTTGACAAATGTTCGCAACCCTCCAGGCAGCCCTCTAAAACGTCCGCTCTGAGAGCCGCCGCAGTTGCCTTCAGACCAGCCACCTTCTCTCATATCCAGGTGAGTATCCTGTATATCGATGGGTGTCGTGATGCGCTCTCCGATGAAGTTTTCTCTAGTCATGTTCGGGGCGAATTTCTGCCATTGTTCGATCATGGAGTCATAAAATTCATCGTGCAGGCCCCGCCACTCTTTCCTGGAAAAAATTCTGGCAGGACAGGTAAATTCCTCTACGTGTATGCTGTGTTTTCCTTCAGGTGCGCGGGTGGTATCCCATATACTGTCTGGCGCGGTCAGGAGGAAAAACTTGGAAGGCATGCCAAACAGGAAAATTTCATGCATATATTTGTCTTCCATAAACGCCAGATCTTTGGGCGCTAAATAGGTCCGCGGGGTGGCATTGATATCGGGGTTGTTCCTGGCTGCCTTATAGTCTGGAAGCTCATGCACAGCGACGGGGCCCCAGAAGAGTTGCGCCCTATCAAAGAAATACGTATCCACCTTACGCTTCATTTGGGTGGTCAGATGATCTTCTCCTATCATGCGAAGAAAAAGCTGGGGAGTGGCATTATCAGAGACCACCATTTGCTTGGCCTCAATCTCGGTCCCGTCTAATAGCTTGATGCCTTTGGCCTTACCCTTTTCAATAAGCACCTTATCCACTTCAGAATTGATATGATATTCAACGCCCAGTTTTTTACCTGCCGAGACAAGCGCATCTGTAATGGATTGCGTTCCGCCTTTGGCAATGGCTGCTGTTTCCCATCCGAGTACCAGGTGGAGAACCGAAAAGCTATACATAATACCCGGCACATCATCCGCTATAATGCCGCTGGAAGTTTGAAATCCTCTCAGCATGAGCATCCTGAGTACGTCGCTCTCAAAGAAGTAGTGCGCGATTTCTTTGGCAGTCATGTAATGCATGGATGGATCGAGTCCGCTTTTGGGATTGTTCACCAGTTCTTCCAGGGCATCAGGCACCCCATAAGGAGTGGGCACAGAGAATCGATAGTCATGAAATGCCGGTCGAATGATGTCTTTATATTTTGCCGTCCAATAAAGATAGGCTTCCGCATCGGCTTTAGAAAATTGAGCGATCTGATCATGGGTTTTTTTTACGTTTTCTTCGCTATACTCTGTCTTACCAGTTTTAGGGTCCACGACCGGGAAACCGGCATAAGCCACATAGGAGGTCTCATCATCAAAAATGATGGCTTCGTTTGTATCAGGAAAGACATACTCCAGTCCTTCATCGCGAAGATTGAATTCCCTATAGGAAGGATGAGCATAAAAGCGCGTAAAATGGGCGCAAAAGTTGCCTCGAAACCCGGGCGCCGGCGTGTCATCAAAGGATACAGCGCCACCGCCCAGATGATCCAGTCGCTCAAAAACACCCACTTTCATGCCGGCCTTGGCAAGATAAGGGGCAATAATCGTACCATGATGTCCTCCACCAATAATAACCGCATCATAAGACTTGTCTGCCATTGTATTTACCTCCTGTTTGTTTATTAAATTTTATTAAAATGAATAAAATACCACTTCCATAACCATTTAAAAAATCACTAACCCGCCTTCAAAACAGCCGCCAATTTATCGGCTATTTCATCCGGTGTCGCGCCATCTAAAAACTCGCAATTCCTACTCATATCCGGCGGCGAAGAAAGCTCAATTATCTCCATTTTCTTAAGCTCCTCATGAGCCAAGACAAAATCCTCGCAGCTCCATGAAGGAATGGAACGAGCCTTCCTGAGCATTTTCATCATCTTGGTCCTTGATATATACCGCAATTCGCCAACTTCATTGCTCACCGTTACCAGTGCCGGCATTTTGGCCTTCACCTGTTCATATCCACCGGAAATGTTCTTTTTGACTAATACGTTCCCATCTTCTACCTTGATTTCGCGGGCCAGATTAATGCATGGAAGCCCCAACATTACACCCAGAACCAGGCCAACTTGACCGGAATCCCAGTCACCGGCCTGCCTCCCGGTTAAAACCAGATCATAATCGCCTATCTTCTTTATGGCATCGGCCAGCGCACAGGCGACGGAATGGCTGTCAAGCTTTTCGAAAGCTCCATCTTGAAGAAGGATCAATTGATCAGC
>JADFWA010000153.1 GCA_015222855.1 Pseudomonadota bacterium
CGAAAAGGCCCTGGCTACGCTCAACCTGAAGGGGATCATAACCACTGACAGGTTCAGCAAGGCTATCTTTTTTATACATGAGATTTATTCGGTTTTATCTCCTGGGGATAAATTCTGCGTAACCGTGGAAGGTTTGAAATACACCTTTACAGTAAAGGCCATCGAGAAAAAAAATCTAATCCTTCTGGATACTGATGGAAAAACCTATGAGGTATCGCCGTAATGCTGAAAACATATAAGAACCGGATGTTGTTTCTCGTCCTTGTATTTCTTCTGTTTGTTATTGCAGGATGTTCCCATACCGCAACCCGAAAAGGAATGGATGGCAGCGCCGCTGGCGCGCAGGAAATTCTTGAAGCTCCGAAAAGACCGGGTTCATTGCCTGAAATGCCGGAAGAAAAGCCGATTGTAAAGATCATATCGGGCACTAAGGTGAGTGGCGTTGAAGAGGCGCAAAGGATGCTTTCCGGAAAAAAAGACGGATTTTTCGGCATGAAGGAGATGCTGCATACCATCATTTTAAAGGATGTTCCTGTCGGAACTATTGTGGGGATCCTGACAGAGATGTGCGGGTACAATGTGATTGCATCAAATGGCGCTGCAGAGCAAAAGATCAGCATCTATATGCAGGACCTGCCGTTAAGGGAGGCGATCGAGTCCGTGTGCCGGTTAAATGATTTGTGGTACAGGGAGGACAGGCGGGTTATTACGCTCATGACCGCAGAGGAATATGCAAACGAAATGGTGGTCAGGAGAAACGAAAAGACAAGGGCTTTTTACATGCGATATACTAATGCTGAGGACATGGCAAAGATCATCCAGGCCGTTATGGGCGCCCAGGTTGAACTTAAGTCTATTTCCGGCGAAAAGGTTTACGGCCATGTCGAAGCAGACAGTTCATCAGGAGGAGGCGGTTCTGCAGGTGAGGCTGAACCTGTCCTGACCGAAGATGAGAAGAAAAAGCTCCTGGCCTTGGGGATTACAGAAAAAGAGGGTGATGTCGTGGCATTAGCGGAAAAGATAGGCAAAGCCCTTCCCGCTACAATCACGGTGTTTAAGAGAAACAACTGCATCGTGGCCAGGTCCCTTGATGAAAGCCTGTTACAGGAAATGGGCAAAATCATCGAGGCTCTTGATACGCCTACCAACCAGGTTTTGTTAGAGGTAAAGATTCTCCAGATAAATCTTGGCGATGGGTTTGAAAGCTTTTTTCAGATGGAATATTCAGATCCGCAGCAGGCTGGCGCAGGCGGCAGTTTTTCCCGGGGCGGGCACGCCTTGTCCGCCATGCCCGGCATAGGGCTTGCTTCATCAACGCTTGGCTACGTCTTTTCAAATGACGTTATAAATGCGCGGATTGAGTTTTTTGCAAGCCAGGGGCGGGCAGAGATCCTCTCTACCCCGTTTCTTATGAGCGCCAATAACAGCAAAGTCGAATTCTTTGTTGGTGAAGAAACCCCGCTCAGGGATGATGTAACGACCGAAACCATATATGACGACGAAGGAAATATTGTAAACACGGTTTTTGAGGTAAACATCAAGAGAGAAGAGCTTGGAACAGACGTAACCATATCTTCATTCATCAATGAGGACAGCACTGTTACCATGGATGTTGATACTGAAATATCGACCGCAAATCTGAATATGACACAAATAACCGTGCTGAATGGAAAGACCGGTGAGACAACCATCTTCCCCCTGGATGGGGTAAACAAGACCGAAATAAAGTCGATGATTGCGGCAAAATCCGGGCAATCCGTGGCGATCGGGGGAATTATAAAAGAACAGGACGAATTCGAAGAAACAAAGGTCCCTTTTCTCGGAGATATCCCTGTTCTCGGATTTTTCTTTAAAAAACTAATAAAACATAAGACCAAAACAGAAACGGTTATTATCCTGACGCCGCACGTGATAACCCATCCGGCCCTGGCAGGGAAGACATCAGGGGAATTTCTGAACAGGAGGAGTTCCCATCCCGTGATAGTGGATGAGGAGAAGAATATTTTGGAGTACGAGACAAAAGATTGATCCGCAGATTACGCAGATTACAC
>JADFWA010000154.1 GCA_015222855.1 Pseudomonadota bacterium
GCCTTATTGAAAGGTATGACCTCAATTGAGTCAAACTCAATTGAGGTGGTACTTGGTATCCGGTATTTGGTACTGGTTTAGAGGAATATTTTTCATTTTTTATATCTCTACCAGGGAAGTAATATAAGATAAGACGTGAAACACCTTAAAACCAATACCACCTAATTGAGCGTCACTCAATTAGGGTAGTACATTAGGCGACCAAAAGAAAAATAGAATCTGGGCGCCAATCCTGTCCCGCCCAGGCGGGATTATTTTTTGCCGAGCCCTTATTACAATCGACTTTTAACCTTGTCCATAAAAACATTTCGGATTTTTTCAAGGCCGTTTTCATCTTTCGCCTCAAAACGGAGCACTAAAACCGGTTGGGTATTGGAGGCCCTTACCAAACCCCAGCCCTCATCAAAGAGCACCCTGGCCCCATCCACATCGATCACCTCATATTCTTTTTTGAACTCCTCGACCAACTCAGCCACCACCTGAAATTTCTTGTCGTCAGGGCAATCCATGCGAATTTCCGGGGTGTTCACCATCCTCGGAATATCAGCCAAAAGCTCTTTAAGTGATCTCTCAGTTTTAGAGAGGATCTCCAGAAGCCGAGCTCCCGCATAGATGGCATCATCATAACCAAAGTACCTCTCGGAAAAAAAGAGGTGCCCGCTCATCTCCCCGGCTAACAGCGCGCCCACTTCTTTCATTTTGCTCTTGATAAGGGAATGACCGGCCTTCCACATGATGGGCTGTCCACCGTGTTTCTCGATATCGTCGTACAGCACCTGTGAACATTTTACTTCCCCGATAATTTTACCGCCCGGATGGCGCGTGAGCAAATCCCGGGAAAAGATAATCAGCAACTGGTCTCCCCAGATAATACTCCCCTCCTGATCTACCACACCTATTCGATCCGCATCCCCGTCAAAGGCAATTCCGAAGTCAGCAGAGGTCTCGGCCACCCTGGAAACCAGGGTCTCAAGGTTTTCAGGGAGCGTTGGATCAGGATGGTGATTCGGAAATCTCCCGTCCGGCTCGCAAAAAAGGGGAACAACGTCAAATCCGATCCGCTTGTAGACATCGCAGGCCACCGGACCGCCGGCTCCATTACCGGCATCCACAACGACCCTTCTTTTGACTGGACCGGGCACAATATTTTTCTCCAGATAGCGGAGATAAGGATCAACCATATCGGCCTTCTCCAGTTTTCCATGCCCATGTCTGAAATCATCTGATTCTATAATCTTCCTGATCTTCTGGATCTCTTCACCGAAAATAGAAGCTGTACCCAGGCAAATCTTGAAGCCGTTGAATTCCGGGGGATTATGACTGCCAGTGATCTGAACCCCACCGTCCACCTGCAGTTGGTGGAGAGAAAAGTAAAGGAGTGGCGTAGGGACCATTCCCACATCCACAACCTCCACGCCCGATTCCATGAGTCCCTCCATGAGCCATTTTGACAGATCAGGAGAGCTCAAGCGGCAGTCACGGCCCAGAGATATCCGCCCGGCGCCTTTGTCATTGTAGTAGGTTCCCATGGCAAGGCCCAGAAGGTGAACTACGTCTTTGTTTAACTCATCAGGTACAACACCCCGGATGTCATATTCTCTAAAAATATTTGTTTTAATAGCCATTTCCCCCTTCCACTTCTTTTTTATTTTTTCATGTGCTACAAGATTGTTATTATCAGGAAAAGGAGCTGATAGACAAGGTTTAAGTTATATGTCATCGAATTCTGACAAATACATTATCGCAATTGATCTTGGGACTTCAGGACCCAAATCGGCCCTGGTTTCAACACGCGGAGAGGTTGTCAATTGGGAGTTTGAGGAAACACCTGTTCTCCTCTTGCCAAACGGAGGGGCAGAGCAAAGACCTGATGATTGGTGGGATGCCATAAAAGATACCATCAAGAGACTGCTTGGCAAGGGATTGGTTCCCGTTGACGATATTGTGGCAATCTGTTGCACGTCCCAGTGGTCAGGGACAGTTGCTGTGGACAGGGGAGGCAATCACCTGATCAATGCCATCATCTGGATGGACTCTCGGGGTGGCCGGTACGTCAAGGGAATAACAGATGGATTGATCAGGTTTGAAGGTTACAATGTCTTGAAATTGTTGAAATGGATCAGATTGACCGGGGGCGTGCCTACCCATTCGGGCAAGGATCCCATTGCCCATATATTATATATAAAAAGCCAACTTCCCGAGGTATACAAAAAAACTTACAAGTTTCTCGAACCAAAAGACTACATAAATCTCCGGTTTACCGGCAGATTCGCCGCTTCTTTCGACTCTATCGCCCTTCACTGGGTGACCGATAACAGGAACATCGCAAATGTGGCATATAATGATGATTTAATCAATCTATCAACCATTGACCGTGAAAAGCTTCCAGAGCTTAAACGCGCAGTTGACATCCTTGGCCCGGTCAGGAAAGAGATTGCTGATGAACTGGGGTTAGGGAGAGATGTAAAGCTTGTAATGGGAACCCCTGATATCCCAAGCGCGGCAATCGGGTCCGGCGCTGTACGGGATTATGAAGGACACCTTTACATCGGAACGTCATCCTGGCTTACATGCCATGTACCGTTTAAGAAGACGGATATACTCCACAACATGGCATCCCTTCCATCGGCAATTCCCCAAAGGTATTTTGTCGCCAATGAGCAGGAAACGGCCGGCGCTTGCCTGAACTTCCTGAGGGATAATATCCTGTACGGCGATGATGAATTACCGGCAGGGGCAAAACCCTCGGATATTTACAAGATCTTTGACAGGATCGTGGAAAAGGTCTCCGCTGGAAGCAACAAGGTTATTTTTACGCCCTGGCTTTATGGAGAACGGACACCCATAGACAACTCTTCTGTTCGAGCCGGATTTTTCAACCAGTCTTTGAAAACCACACGGGGGGATTTCATAAGGGCCGTTTTCGAGGGAGTGGCCTACAATGGAAAATGGCTGCTGCGATATGTGGAGAAATTTATCAAACGGCGAATAGATCCAATCAGCATGATTGGCGGCGGTGCCAATTCCAATGTTTGGTGCCAGATTCATGCTGATGTTTTTGACCGGACCATTAAGCAGGTCAGGGACCCCATTCAGGCAAACCTTCGAGGTGCTGCACTCCTGGGTGCTGTTTCTTTGGGATACCTCAGTTTCAATGATATCCCTGGACTTACCGAAATAGCCAACACCTATAAACCGAATCCGGAAAATCGCATGATCTATGACGAATTGTTTAAGGCATTTCTCTCTATCTACAAGAACAATAAAAGAACCTATAAGAAATTGAATAGGATTTAATGTCTTGTATCGTAAATTCGTGCTTTCAAGGAGGCAAAGATGGATATAAAGAAAATCTTAGAAAGCGGCTTTGGCCGAATGAATCCCCGCATTGCTTCCTGGGTGTTCAAAACTATTAAGGCCATACCCTCTGTTAAGAAAAAGATACAAAA
>JADFWA010000155.1 GCA_015222855.1 Pseudomonadota bacterium
ACCCAACCTACAACTACAACTGGATTCCCACCTCCACGGGAATGACAATGGGCCGGACACGGGCGGGAGTAAATCCCGCCCCTATGACTTAAGGCAGGGCTAAAGCCCTGCGCTACGAATCATGTTTACGTAGCGCAGCCCTTTAGGGCTGCTGTATTTGCATGACTAAAGTTTTGCGCTACTTACCTGCTTCGCGGCAGCAAGACTATGCAGCTTGTTCCTTTTCCGGGTTCGCTTTCAATTGTGACACTTCCCCCGTGACTCTCCGTAATCCTGTTTACAATCGCCAGCCCAAGACCTGTTCCTTTTTCCTTCGTCGTGTAAAACGGTTCAAACACCTTATCAATATCTTTTTCTTCGATTCCACAGCCGCTGTCGCTTATCCGTATCTCAAGATGTTCTTTTTCATCGTTAAAAACCGGCCTGGTTTCTATTTTCAGCCTGCCACCCTCCGGCATCGATTGAACAGCGTTTAGAATCAGGTTCCAGACAGCCTGTCTTATTTCCGACCTGTTTCCGTAAATGTCATTCTGATTACATAAATCTCTGATTATTTCTATACTTTCATGCCAGTCAGGACCATAGCGAAAGGATTCGAGGGTATTTTCCATAATGACTCCAACGTCTATATCCTCGCGTTCGGTGGAGTTCGGTCGTGCCAGAAGGAGAAAGTCTTTCATGAAGCTTTCAAGTTGATCCTTCCCCCGCAGGATGATCTGCATGAGCCTTCTATCGGTTTCGTCCAGATCAAGATCCCTCTCCAGCACCTGTATCGACCCGCTGATTGACGCGAGGGGGTTTCTGATTTCATGGGCGAGACCCGCCGCCATTTCACCAATAAAGGCAAGTCTTCTGTTTCTTTCAACCTGATGCTCCATCTCCTTAATAGCCGTTAGATCCTGGAAAATCAGTATCTTTCCTATCTTTTCCTCCTCACTGCCGAGAAGTTTAGAGACAGAACAACCTAATATCAGGTTTTTGCCCCCTTTTTTCGGAACCACCATTTCAAACCTGCTTCCAACGGCGCTGTCATCATCTCCACTTCTTATTCTGTCCGGCACTTCGGAAAATCCGGGGGAGAAATCGTCAATCTTTCTGTTTATAATTTCAGAATGTGAAAAACCGGTAATCTCTTCCGCACCCTTGTTAAAGGATTTAATATTCCCCTGGAGATCAATCGTCAATATCCCCGTATCCACGGACTCGATTATGCTCCTGTGCAGCAGGTCGAGTCGGTCGAAGGCGCTTTCCTTTTCCGCCAGAAGCGCCCTGGCCTGCTTTTCCTGCTTAACGGCAAAACTTGTCAGTAACGCGACAAGATAGAAGAATACAATGTGGATAAAAATCCTCGAAAATACATAACCCGCACTGTAATCATAATCCCATGAGCCGAAATATATCGGTTGGATGAGGCCAAAGTATTCTAAATCGAGCAGCAGACCATAAAGTATACTGCTGACAGAGGCTACAATGAGCCCTCCTCTTCTTGCCAGAAAGAGTACCGAATAGATGATGACCAATGGATAAAAAACGGAATAGATGCTCTCAATCCCGCCAGTTACGTACACAAGCCCGGTTATGAGCGCGACATCGGAAAAGCTCTGAATATATATATTCAAGTCGAGGCTTTTGATGATTTTCAAGAGGAAAAGATAGAGGAAGGAGAAAAAATAGGTTAACAATATAATGATATATATTGATGCGAGTGATATTTTCGGCAGCGCTTCCGTACCCTTGAACTGGATAAAGGCTGCAATACCGAGCAAAACGGTCACAATTACAACCCGGAAAAGCATCAGCCACCGGAGTCTTCTGTTTGCGAGATTGTCTTTCATGGGATAATCAATCAGCCTGATAATAGCCGTTTTAGGGCGGGGATAAACCCCGCCCCTACTTTCCAATGACGATGTCGTTTACATTACTAAGCGGCCAGCTATCCTTTCCAGTTATCACCTTATAAAGCGCTTTGCCCAGTTCTTCAATCTTATATGGTTTGGAAACAACACCGGCAAAACCATATTTTTCAAAATTGGCCATTACGGGATCATTTGAATAGCCGCTGGAAACGATCGCCCTGGCTCCGGGATCTATCTCCAGCAGTTTCTTGATGGCCTCTTTACCTCCCATACCCCCCGGTATGGTCAGATCCATCATAACCACGTCAAAGGGGCTATTGCGATACATCTCTATCGCTTCGGCGCCGTCTTCCGCAAACGCAACCTCATATCCAAGATGTTTCAGCATCTCACCCACAATATCCCTGACAATCTCCTCATCATCCATGACCAGTATCTTTCCCTTTCCGGTAAGGATGTGTGTTTCCATGTCCTTTGATTTCGTGATTTCCTTCCCTGAAGCGGGAAGATAGATATGGAAGGTCGTGCCGACACCCAGCTCGGATTCCGCGGTTATGTGCCCATCGTGCTTATCGATGATCGAATAGACCGTGGTAAGACCGAGACCTGTTCCCTTCTGTTTTGTCGTGAAATAGGGATCGAATATCCTTGAGAGATGCTCTTTCTGTATGCCGATCCCCCGATCCTGGATGGATATCTTTATGTATCTTCCCGGCTTGAGCGGCAATACATTGATTGGGCCTATGATCATGTTTTCAGCGCGTACCTTGATTATCCCGCCTTCCGGCATAGCCTGACTGGCATTGATGATGAGATTATTGATTACCTGTCCCATCTGTCCTTCATCGACCTCCACCGGCCAGAGATCATCCGGCATGGAAAATTCGCACCGGACATTTGCCCCCCTCAACGCGAACCCTGCTGAATCGGAAATAAGCTCTAAAAAGGCTACCGTTTTTTTAATCGGTTCGCCGCCCTTGGAAAAAGTGAGCAATTGCTGGGTGAGATCCTTGGCCCCGAGAGAGGCCTTTTCCGTCTCCTCCAATCTTTCGAAAATTTTGTCTCCCGGCTTCGCGTACATCTTCGCAAGGGAGATATTTCCGATAATTGCTGTCAAAACATTGTTGAAATCATGGGCTATACCACCCGCGAGAAGCCCTATGGATTCAAGTTTCTGAGTTTTTAGAAGTTCTTCCTCCGTTTTCCGTTTTTCAGTAATATCCTGAAAAACCAGGACCACACCGATGATCTTGCTCTCGCTATCAAAGATCGGGGCGCCGCTGTCCGCGATAATCCGTTCCGTGCCATCCCTGGCTACCAGTACGGTGTGATTGTGAAAATTTGTAACGCCACCCGTTTCAATGACATTTTCTACAGGACTTTCAGAACGCTGGCGGGTTTTTTCGTTGATAATGTGAAAGATATCATGAAGAGGTTTGCCGGCAGCCTCCTCATGAGTCCAGCCGGTCATGACCTCCGCCACTCTGTTGATTAAGACAATCCTCCCTTCCACGTCGGTGGTGATCACACCGTCTCCGATGCTACGC
>JADFWA010000156.1 GCA_015222855.1 Pseudomonadota bacterium
AATATCATCAAGTATAAAATCGATATCGGCATCAGCCTCAAGGGATGTGATACGATATACCTGTTCCAGGATGGAGGCGCTGAACTCTTCTCCGGCCATGCGCTCTTTCAAATTTGCAATCAGCTTCCTGTATTCTTTTATGAGTGTAATGATGTCCGATTGATAATCGGACAGTGTCGTCAGATTACTGCTGACAAATCCGGTGGGGTTGTTGATCTCATGGGCCACTCCGGCGGCCAGTTGCCCTACGGAGGCCATCTTCTCCGATTGTACAAGCTGTGCCTGCGTCTCCTGAAGATCGTTCAGGGCATTCTCCAGTTTCGCAGTCCTCTCCCTGACCATCTTCTCAAGATTAACACTGTACTCTTTTAGCTGCTCCTCCGCCCGCTGGCGCATGAAAATTTCCTCTTCGAGCAACACGTTCTTCTCCGCGATCTCCTCCTCACGCCTTTTCGCCTCATCAAAACGCGCTCCAAGAACCAGATTGCGCGCATTGATACGCAAAACAAAAACACCGCCGCCCAGAATGACCACCGCAAGCACACCCGTCACGAGAAGCAGATACCAGGGAGACGTATGACCAAACACATCAGATACCGGCAAAACGGTGATCAGGGAAAATGGAGTGTCCTCAACGGGGACACGCAGGGCGAGCATCTCCACACCGGCCACCTTGAAGCTGTGTGCCTCCCCGATCTTTACATCCGCCGGATCGAACAAAGCGGAAGAGACCGCCCTGGATCGTAAATCCGCCGGCAGATAGAAATAATCTTCACCACAATCCACATAAACGACACGCTTCGAGGACACATCACCTATCTTTATGAAATGCTTGTAAATAACCTCAGGAGAAATCCACGCGATGATCTGACCGGCATATTCTCCCTTGAAATAATAGGGGATCGAAGCCATAATTATGAGTGACTTCCCATTATGCCGGCAAATGATGGTTGCATCTTTACCCTCGGGTGTAAGAAAGCTCTTCCAGATATACTCACGACCCTTCCTGTCGCTGTCCACAAGTAGCCTTCCGCCGTCATCAATAAAGACCACACGGGTATATATCCTGTCGCCGCTGATTTTCCTCTCTTTAACGAGACGGGATGTCCGGTCGGAGACGCCGACCAGGCTGGCACGCAGACCATAATCCATGGTCATCCCCAGCGCCCTGTTTTCAAAAAAGATATCAATCGCCCTGGCCATCGCCAAATTCTTCACATCGCTTCTTCGCTCGGTACAGAAATAACTCACAGCCGTAGCGGTCTTCTCCGTATCGTGCATCAGACGTTCAATGGCGGTCTTTTGAAGGTCAACCTGTGATAGATAAATGGAAATAAGGAGAAAGCCGATAAATACAACAAGCGTAACACCGGTAACGGCGAGGGCTAAAGGCATCCTGCCGGAAAGGGTCTTCATCTACATGCCTCCAGGGATGTTCTACAAAACCTTTGAAAGAGAAAGATGGAACTGTAGGGTCGGGTTTCACACCCGACCGCGAATAGTCGGCATATAAAATGCCACCCTACTTTTCCTCAAAAAATTCGGGATAGTACATAAAGACTGCCGGATAGTATTTCTTAACCAGTCTCGAATACGTCCCATCCTTCTTGCACCGCTCCAAAAACCGGTTATAGGCATCCCGTAGTTGCAAAGACGTCTTGGCAAATCCACAGCCCATCTTCTGCATGGGGGAAACGGGGCCTATTACCTTGATCTTGCCCGGCCATTTTTCCAGGGCAACCAGAGCATCGGGCACGTCCAGGATACAGGTCTCGGCGTCACCCTTGATAACAGCAGGGGCTAACTGGTTGAGATTGCCGGGGAATGAACTCGGCTTCGCGCCAACCTCCTTTAGTCCGTAAAGTGAGGGATCGAGACATGTGTTGGCTTTTCCAAGGACACTACGCCCTTTGAGTATGGCCTTCACGGCGGCAATGTCTTTCTCAATATTACCGCTGGGCTTGATCGGCCTTGCCGGAAAATCAGCCCGCGCGATCAGCCAGACCTGTGTGGGGAAAGTGGGGGTGGAATAATTCACAACCTTCTGCCGCCAGGGAAGAATGGTAAAACCGTTGGCGATGATATCCCCTTTGACGGGCACACTCCCCAGTATCTCAACATCGCTCCCTCTCGGTTTGACCTTTTTACCGGTCAGATCCCCGATCACATCCTTCCAGGAAGTCTGGACATATTCATATTTTACACCCAGGTGCTTCGCGAAAAGCTGGACAAGCTCCACGCTCATACCGTCCCCGCTGCCCGTAACAAAGTGGGCATAGGGAACCCCGAGATGCCTGATAACTCCTCTTTTCTTGACTTCGGGAAGATCGCCCCCCCAGGCGGAACCGATGAAAATGGTCAGTAACGTTGCCAGCGTACACACACAGGTTAAGGCTCTTTTTCTATGGTTCATTTTGGCCTCCTTAAACCTATTATTTCAACACCCTGCAAAAATACACGAAATCACAAAGCCAGTCAAGGATATAGGCCATTCCACAGTTGACATTCACACCTCCTTTGATATATTGAAACCCCATGTACGAAGTAACTATAAAAAAAACGTTCTCTGCCGCCCACACCCTGACGGATATTGGGGGCAAATGCGAGGAACTCCACGGACACAATTTCACGGTTGAGGTCTCCGTGGCATCGAGGGAATTGAACGAAGAGGGGCTTATTCTCGACTTCAGGACACTGAAGGGGTGGACGGAAGAAATATTCGAAGAACTTGACCATAAATTACTTAATGATATTCCATATTTTAAAAATACAAATCCATCATCGGAAAATATCGCAAGATTCATCTATGACAGGATTTATGAAAAGGCAAAATCCCAAAAATTCAAGGTATCCCGGGTAACGGTCTGGGAATCGGAAGACGCGAGGGCTTCCTACGAGGCTGTCCGAGAATGAGAAATTTTTTGCAAGGTCAAGGAAGGCGAAGATTTTAACCGCAGGAATACATTGAGTATTTTGA
>JADFWA010000157.1 GCA_015222855.1 Pseudomonadota bacterium
CGGGGTTTATCCCCGCCCGAAGTCCGAAGTTATCGTGATAAGCTTTTATAAAACATTTTTGGTTCCGGCTTGTCCGGGTTAGGGACAATATTATGGAAAAAAGAAACAGCTTTATTTTTTCTTAGGAGATTATTGGCTGGGTAAACACAACAATTAAAGTTCCCCCGCAGCAAGCTGCGGGGGAATGCATTCGCTATACATTTTCTACAGGTATCACAGACGTTTCCACGATTATCCGATTCGTGAGGGTAAGATGAGATGGGGAATGGTCAGGGAACCCTGTCGGGTTAAGCGCTGCTCGCTTCCGCTGCCATCTCTTCCTTGTAGTATTTATAATACCTGAAAACTCTTTTGATGTAGTACTTCGTTGCCCTGTAGGGCGGAATGCCCTGATACTGCCTGACCTTCCTGCTCCCGGCATTGTAAGCCGCGAGGGCCAGCCTGGCATCTCCGTCAAATTGGTTCATGAGATGTTTAAAATACCTGACGCCGGCATGGATATTGTGCTCCGGGTTGAAACTGTCTTCCACACCAAGCGCTCTGGCGGTTTCAGGCATCAACTGCATAAGTCCCTTTGCCCCCTTTTTGGAAACAGCCCTGGGATCGTAGCTGGACTCCGCCATGATGATAGCCTTTACGAGGGCGGGATCAACCTGGTGGCGGTTCGCCGCCTGAAGTACAATCGGGTGAAAGAGACGTTCAGCTTTCTTGCCGCGAACGTATGACGCGCTGTTTTCCGGGACGGTGGCAATATACCTTTCCGGCAGAGACTTGCGAACTATGAAGTTATAAACCGATTTGATGTCCTTTTGACCATTATAATTATAAAGGGGGGAGACAAGCAGAAGCAGAACTATTACAGCTATAAATATCCAGCAGGCACGAATCGCCAGATACCGGTTTATGGGTAAATCTTCGTCCATTGTTAACCTTGATGGTTTCGTAAAAAGTCGAATTTCTATCGTTTTGTCATTCCCGCGCAGGCGGGAATCCAGTCTTTTTACGAATGCATCAACCTTCACTAATGATAAAAACTACATCTTCAAAGCAGCGATACATAAAGGAATATGGATGGTGTGTCAAGCAAAAAATCATAATATATGATGGTCTGTAGGGGAAAATCCCCTCTAACTCCCCTTTAAAAAAGGGGAGAATTTCATACCCCCCTTAGTAAAGGGGGGCAAGGGGGGATTTTTGTTGTTGACAAGACATCATGTATTGTCAAATACTAACAATTATACAGTGGAAACACGAAACATGAACAGATTTAAGATCGTTACCGATTTTGAACCCAGGGGAGACCAGCCGCAGGCGATAGAGAAGCTTGCGGATGGCACTGAAAAGGGACTTAAACACCAGGTCCTCCTGGGGGTTACAGGTTCGGGCAAGACCTTCACCATAGCCAATGTTATCGAAAAGGTGCAGAAACCGTCCCTGGTTATTGCCCCCAACAAGACCCTGGCGGCCCAGCTTTACAGTGAGTTCAAGACTCTCTTCCCCGAAAATGCCGTGGAGTATTTTGTCAGCTATTACGACTATTACCAGCCTGAAGCGTACATCCCGAGAACAGATACCTATATCGAAAAGGATTCGTCCATCAACGATGATATAGACAAGATGAGGCATTCGGCCACCCATTCCCTTCTGGAGAGGAATGACGTGATTATCGTGGCCAGTGTCTCCTGCATATACGGACTCGGCTCTCCCGAGGAATATCACGGGATGCTGCTCCACCTGGAGGAAGGGATGGAGATGGAGCGGGACGATATGCTCCGAAAACTCGTTGATATACAGTATGAACGCAACGACATCGATTTTCACCGCGGCGCCTTCCGCGTCCGCGGGGACGTGGTCGAGATACTGCCCGCCTACGAGGGAGAAAAGGCCATAAAGGTGGAATTTTTCGGAGATTCCATCGAATCCATATCGATAAGTGACCCACTGCGGGGAAGGAAGATCGACCGCCTGAAAAAGATCGCCATACATCCCAACAGCCATTACGTGACCACCAGAGGAAATATAAAGCGGGCGATTTCGGCGATAAGGGAGGAGCTGGAGGTCAGACTCAAGGAGCTGGAATCACAGAACAAGCTTCTGGAGGCACAGCGGCTTGAACAGCGGACGAGATTCGATATCGAGATGATGGAGGAGATGGGTTACTGTCAGGGAATAGAAAACTATTCACGTCACATCACCGGAAGAAGGCCGGGGGAGCCCCCGCCGACACTGATGGAATACCTTCCTGAAAACGCACTTGTGATAATAGATGAAAGCCACGTAACCGTTCCACAACTGATCGGCATGTATAGAGGAGACAAATCCAGGAAAGAAACTCTGGTCGAGCACGGTTTTCGACTCCCCTCCGCGCTGGATAACCGCCCGCTGATGTTTGAGGAATTCGGGGCATTCCCCTATCAGAGGCTATACATCTCAGCCACGCCGGCGAAATATGAACTGGAAAAAGCGGAAAGAAAGGCAGTGGAGCAGATCATCAGACCTACCGGGCTTATGGACCCGGAGGTTATTGTCATGCCCGTTGACCATCAGGTTGATGATCTCCTGGGTGAGATTAACAAACGTGTGGAAAAGGGGGAACGAGTGCTCGTTACCACACTGACAAAGAGGATGGCCGAAAATCTGACCGAATACTATCAGGGCCTCGGTGTGAGGGTAAGGTACCTTCACTCCGATATCGACACACTGGAACGGGTAAAGATTATCAGGGATTTGAGAATGGGTGAATTCGATGTCCTGGTGGGCATCAACCTTTTAAGGGAGGGGCTTGACATCCCTGAAGTCTCTCTTGTTGCCATACTGGATGCCGATAAGGAGGGGTTTCTGCGCTCCGAGCGCTCGCTGATACAGACAAGCGGCAGGGCTGCCAGAAACGTGGCGGGGCAGGTCATCATGTATGCCGGCAAAATTACCGGCGCGATACAGGCATGCCTGGACGAAACAGAGAGGCGAAGAGAGATTCAGAAAAGATATAATGAGGAAAACAGCATAACGCCTGAGACCATCAAGAAATCGTTCGATAATATCCTTGCCTCCGTCTATGAGGCGGATTATGTGACCGTCCCTGTTGTCCGGGAAGAAATAACGGAATATATTACAGAAAAAGATATCCCTGCCATGCTAAATAAATTGAAAGAGGAGATGAAAGAGGCGGCGGAGAATCTCGAATTTGAGAAGGCGGCGGAGATCAGGGACAGGATAACGGAGCTTTCCAATGTGGAGCTGGAAATTGCAAGCTATCGGCTAAAGCCGATGGCTTGAGGCACAGAGACCCGCCCGCCTTGCCTAAGGCGAAGCCGATGGTGGGCAGGCACAAAGAACAAAACAGTTTTATTGGTTCAATTAGTTTCATTGGTTAACCAATGAAACGTAGGGGCGGGGTTTATCCCCGCCCGGACAGATGAGGGCATTTCATAGTAAGAGCAGCATCTTGCTGCGATGGGTTATCGCGGCTGGAAGCCTGC
>JADFWA010000158.1 GCA_015222855.1 Pseudomonadota bacterium
AAGCTACCCTTGCCTTCGATAGCGGCCGAGAAATCCCACAGTGCCGGGGAACCAGGTGTTGTCCTGCACCGATGTGATTTCTACCTTTCGCAACTCCGCCGGAGTCCTATCCAGCATCTCGCTTTGCATTGTCCTGTTGGCGTGCATCTTGAGAAGACGAGCCCTGTGCACCTGAAGAGCCGCGTCTCTTAAGTGATAATCCCCCTACGGTCAGTGCTATATATCAACCGGGCAGGCAACAAAATCATGCATTTTCTGGAAATAATGTTTTTGACTACAAAATCAAATATTAAAGCGAATTTTATGTCATAATATGCTTACTGCGTCGATTTTGACCTGCTTGAGCCGATGTAGCTCTATTTTTTATTGAAATTAAGGAGTGAAATATGAAAAAGATTAAGATTGCTTGCCTGGGGAATTACCCCCCCCGCCGCTGCGGAATAGCCACATTTACTAAAAACTTTCTCGACTCTGTGGTTAACAATAACAAAGAAAAAACAATCCAGGCAGAAGCCTATGTGGTGACCTTGGATGAACAAGATCAGCAGTTTAATTATCCAGACGAAGTAAAGCATATAATAAGGAAAAACCACCAGAGAGATTACCTGAAAGCCGCAGGGTTTATTAATTACAGCGATGCGGATATCTGCTTTTTACAGCATGAATTCGGCATCTTCGGCGGTGGCAGCGGTATCTATATACTTCCCCTGATTTACAGGTTGAAAATACCCCTGATTGTTATTTTCCATACCGTGTTAAAAGATCCTGACTACGACCAAAAGGCTATTGTTCAGGAAATAGGCAAAAGGGCAGAAAAAATAGTTGTCATGAGTAACCAGGCTATTGAGTTTCTAAACGAGATCTACGACATAGATAAGGAAAAAGTGGAGCTTATTGAGCACGGTGTCCCTGATGTTCATTTTAGTGCAGGCAATAATCATAAAAAGAAATTCCATCTCGAAAATAAAATAATCCTGTTTACTTTCGGCTTATTGAACCGGAACAAAGGTATTGAGACTGTAATCAACGCCCTGCCGAAGGTCGTTGAGAAACATCCGGAACTTATTTACATAGTGTTGGGAAAGACACATCCCGTTGTGTTAAGGGCATCCGGAGAGGAATACAGAAACTATTTAAAGCTCTTAGTGCTCAGGAATAACCTGAGAAAATACGTCTACTTTGATGACCGTTTCATTAGCACCGAAGAACTGATAAACTATTTATCAGCCACTGATATATATATCACCCCGTATCTTAACGAAGCTCAGATTACCAGCGGCACATTGTCCTATGCTGTCGGAGCCGGGACAGCGGTAATCTCTACTCCTTACTGGCATGCCCGAGAACTTTTAGCTGACGGCCGGGGAAGGCTCTTCAATTTTCAGGACTCGGATAAACTTACCGAGATCATCAACGAATTACTGGATAACCCAGAAGAATTGCTCCGCTTAAGAAAAAACGCCTATAATTACGGCAGAAAAACAATCTGGGAGGAGATAGGCGTCTGTTATCTTAACCTGGCAGCCGAGGTTATTGAATCATTTACTGAAAAAAGAGTAGAAGAAGAGCAGATAATTAATCCCTTAGTGCCGCCTAAATTTAACCTCGGACATGTCAAACGGTTAACCGATAATACCGGGATTATTCAACATGCTAAATTCAGTGTGCCCAATTACAAAGAAGGTTATTCATTAGATGATAATGCCAGGGCTCTTCTGATGAGTCTAATGGCCTACCGGCAAATGAAGGACAGGCAGGCTTTGGACCTGATGCCCGTTTATTTGAGCTATATCCATTACATGCAAAATGATGACGGCACCTTTAGAAATCTCTTGAGTTTCAGCAGGGAGTTTTTAGATGAAACAGGATCGGAAGATTCTTTCGGCAGAACAATCTGGGCTTTAGGTTATCTAATCCGTTTTCCGCCCACCGATGCTTACCTGCAATTGGGAAAAGAAATGTTTTCCAAGGCCTACCCTAACTTTGAAAAAGTGAAGTATATCAGGGGAATGGCCAACAGCTTAATCGGTATCTATCATTATCTTAAACGTTTTCCCAGCGATGAAGGCATGATCATTACCTCAAAGAGCTTAATTCAGAAGATTATCCAAAAATATGAAGCTGAAAAAAGGGAAGACTGGCGCTGGTTTGAGCCTATGCTTACCTACGACAACGGCATTATCCCCCTATCTCTTCTGCACGCCTATGAAGTTACCGGTAATGAAAAAACGTTAAATGTGGCCAAAGAATCTATGGAATTTTTAGAGAAGACCACTTTCACTGAAGAGGGTTACATTTCACTGGTCGGCAGTGATAGCTGGTATGAAAAAAACGGAATCCACTCGCAGTATGCCCAGCAGCCGATTAATGCTACGGCCAAAGTATTAATGTTTTATCAGGCTTATATTGTAACCAGGGACCGCCAGTATCTTAACAAGATGTTCAGCACTTTTATGTGGTTTTTAGGGGAAAACGATTTACGCATACCTTTATACGATTTTGAAACTTCAGGCTGTAACGACGGTTTAGAAAGCCACGGGGTAAACAGGAATCAGGGAGCCGAGAGCACCTTGGCTTACCTAATCGCCCATTTAGCAGTGCTTTTCGCCTACGAACTGGCAGGCAAGTAAGGAGGGTCGATTATGTCAATAGTAAAAAGATATCAAAAAAACCCCATCCTGACCAAGAATGATGTGCCGTATTCCGTTGCAACGATCCATAACGCAGGGGTAGCTAAATATAACAGTAAATATATGATGATCTTCCGTTCCCATCTTCATAACGGCCGCAGTATTTTGGGCCTGGCCGAAAGTGAGGACGGTTTTAATTTCAAAGTATCAGCAAAGCCGTTTATGGTCCCCTCTGAAAAAGCCGGATTTAAAGAGTACGAGGAATACGGTGTCGAAGACCCGCGCCTTACCTTTATCGACGGCGAATATTTGATTACCTACAGCGCCTATTCCAGGCACGGAGTTCGCATTAGCTTGGCCAAAACTAAAGACTTCAGCAAGGTCGAAAGGATTTCCTTAATAACTGAGGCGGATTACAGGAATCTGGTTATTTTTCCGGAGAAAATTAACGGCCTTTACGCCAGACTGGATAGGCCTCACTCGGAAATCAACCCCTGGTCAATCTGGATATCCTATTCTCCAGATTTGAAGTACTGGGGCGAGTCAAAACTGATAATGAAACCGCTTCAGTATCACTGGGATGAAATGAAAATAGGACCGGGCGCGCCCCCGGTTAAAACCGAACGGGGCTGGTTAAGCATTTATCACGGAGTCTTTCCCACCATGGACGGTTGCGTCTACAGGTTGGGCACAGCTTTGCACGATTTGCAAGACCCGGCCAAAATTATCGGCGTGGGCGACGACTGGATACTCCAACCGGAAGAACCGTATGAGCTTACCGGTTATGTGCACAATGTAGTCTTTACCTGCGGAGCGGTGCCTGAGGAAGACGGCACTTTGAAAATATACTGGGGCGGGGCGGATACGGTCATCTGCGTCGGCACAGCTAAGATAGACGATCTTATTGATCTCTGCCTGCACAATTCAAGGCCCGCTCTGTGAGATGAAAGTAGCAATCCTAGCCCCGGTCTGTTGGCGAACGCCCCCAAGGCATTACGGCCCCTGGGAGCAGGTAGCTTCCAATATAGCCGAAGGGTTGGTTGAGGGGGGGGTCGAGGTAACCCTTTTCGCTACAGGCGATTCAATTACCAAAGGAAAACTGGAACACATCTGCCGGCACCCCTACGAAGAAGATAAAAGCCTTGACCCCAAGGTATGGGAATGCCTGCACATAGGGCACATGATGGAGCAGGCCGGCAAGTTTGACCTGATACACAACAATTATGATTTTTTGCCCCTGACGTATTCCCGCCTGATAAAAACACCGATGGTGACCACAATCCACGGATTTTCTTCGCCAAAGATTATTCCGGTTTTTAAGCAATACAACGATACCTGCTATTATGTATCGATCAGCAATGCCGACCGCAGCCCGGAGTTGAATTACATCGCAACGGTTTATAATGGAATAAAAACAGGAGACTTCACTTTTGGCGAAACAAAAGGCGATTACCTTTTGTTTTTCGGCAGGATCCATCACGATAAAGGCACGTTTGAGGCTATCCGGATTGCCAAGAAATCCGGTAGAAAACTCATTATTGCCGGAATTATTCAGGATAAAGAATATTTTCGGCAAAAAGTAGAACCTTATATCAATAATTCCGATATTGTTTTTGCCGGACAGGCTGGACCGGAAAAAAGAAACAAACTTCTCGGGGGAGCTTACGCTTTACTTCATCCAGTAAACTTCGCCGAACCCTTTGGCTTAAGCGTAGTTGAATCAATGCTCTGCGGCACCCCGGTTGTGGCTTTTAATAAAGGCTCGATGCCCGAGCTGATAGTCCCGGAAAAAACCGGCTTTCTGGTCGACAACGTAGAAGAAGCGGTGCAAGTGTTGCCCGAAATTGGGAAAATCGAGCGCTCGTACTGCCGACAGTGGTCCGAAAGCCGCTTCAGCCTGGAGAAAATGGTCGATGGTTACTTAAAAGTTTATGAACGTATACTGAACAAGTAGGCTCACCTTACGAGGATAGTAAAGCATCGAGCAGCTCTTCGATCGGGATAATAGCAAAACCAGAGGTATAGTCCGCCATTCCGTAGGGGATGATCAGCTCCTCTCCATGGATGAGGCAGCCGCAGGAGTACACCACGTTCGGCACATAGCCCTCCCGTTCTTCTTCGTTAGGGATCAGGATCGGATCCTTCAGGCGCCCTATGATTCGTGTAGGGTCATTAAGGTCGAGCAAAGTGGCCCCCAGACAGTACGTCCTCACCGGACCGACGCCGTGAGTGATCAGGAGCCAGCCTTTTTCCGTCTCCATCGGAGAGCCGGCGTTGCCGATCTGAACGAACTCCCAGGGAAACTTAGGCTCCTCGATCTTCTGGGCATTCTGCCAGAGGTTGAGGTTGTCCGAGAACATCATGTACAGGTTGACACCGTCGCAACGGGAAATCATCACGTATTTGCCATCGATCCTGCGGGGGAAAAGGGACATCCCTTTGTTTTGTGCGTATTCCCCGTGCAGCGGCATGACCTTGAAATGGTAAAAATCCTGGGTCTCCATAAGCTTCGGCAGGATAGTGAATCCATTGTAGGCGGTGTAGGTGGCATAGTAGGTAACACTTCCATCCTCATCCTTAAACCGCACGAAGCGGGCATCCTCGATGCCGTTGCTCTCCGTATAGGAAACGGGAAAGAGGACCCGCTCGGAAATGGCAGTGTCCCGGGAGAAAGTAACCTCATAGTGGGAGCTGGCCAGCCAGTTGATCACCTGAACCACCTTCCGCCTGGTATAGGAGAGGTCGAGGTTTTTCAGAGTTTCCTCAATGCTGGCCTGAAGCTCTCCGTAGATGAAGCGCTCTCCCAGCCTGCCCATTACCTCATGTACCACGTCTTTTCGGATTTGCATCTCCGCGAGTTTCTCCAGGAATTCCCTTTTGTCGTATATATGCCGGTTGACTGTCTCGGGCATATCCAGCAGAGCTCCCGGTGGAGTTAAGGTGATACCGTTTCCCCTTTCGACGATGCCTCTCCTAAAAACGAGAGAGGAAATGTGTCCTTCTCCTGTGGCGCGGAAGCTGACGATGATCCTCTTCTCCCCCTCCTGTAGGTCGGATTGATCGGGGTCCTCCACAATCGAGGGATTATAGACCGCTGCGGACTCAATCGCGTACTCCATGGTGAAGAAGGAGCCGATGAGCATTCTTCGCTCTTCAGAGAGTCTCTCCACGTCCTGGGGCAGTTCACCCTCCGGCAAAGAATTCAGGATCCGGGCGCAGTGGTTCTCAAATATCCGGGTTATGTTGCGGTGACGACCCGAAAACCTGCGCAGCACCTGCTGAAAGTCGCCCTGGACATCCTCCTCGGAAAGGCTTAAGACCCTCTGCACAATTGATTTCGCTCGATCCTCATAGCCCGGCCGGTAGAAGCGAGCAATCACCCGCTTTGCATCCGGATAGAGTCGTAACGCTTTTCTGTTGACGGTGATAGCCATGGGACTAAGATTAAAAGACTCTTGAATAAATTGTCAAGAATGATTTTCCTATAAAAACAAAATTCGGTTGGATTTTTGATAAATCTGAATTGAAGAAGAATCCTGATGGCTCTGAAAACAAATAAAGCTGTTGAATTGGCAATTATTCAGATGTTGCAAGATGGACCATTTTTTCAATTAACTCTTCTGATGTATAGCTACGCATAATTAAAAGGAAATTAGATTATAGAAAAAGGCTGTAAATAACCTGCAATTTGATCCCGACTTCGCCGAATACTTCTGAAGGCTCTTGTAAGAGTGCTGAGCAGTTCATGTTCATCAACAAAATAACGGTTATGGGGCCCCTTTATCCGAACGTAGTGCCAGATAGGTTCTGCCGCGTTTAGCTCTGGTGAGGATGGCGGCAGATTATATACTTTCCACCAAGAACGATTCTCAACGTAACTCAACGCTTCCAACTATTTCAATACTTTTTCGGGCTCCGGTAACAGGAATTAAGTGACTGGAGTCCTTTGCGTGCCCATGTGGCGTGTAGAGTGGAATCCTTTCGGAAGCTCACGCAGTCCTCGTGGATTGAGGCGGCTCCTTCCTGTTGGCTTTTTTTAGATTGCTCGGTAAGTATATCGGTGCCAGCGGTCCTGCTTTTCTCTATCCGCTTTGGCAAGGAGGCGTTTCGGGCACCCCACGGAAAATCCCAACTGGTAAAGAAGCTTCCGAACGTGAGCAGGATGGTAGGTGACGTTGAACTCCTCCTCGATAACCCGGGTAATCATGGGAGAGGTCCAGACCCCTGAAAGAAAGCCGTACGCCACAGGACCACTGTCAATGATATCACCCAAGGAAACCTTTTGCTCTTCTGACAGCTTTGGTATTCGGCCCGAACGATAGCCTTCCAAAAGACCTTCATAGCCTTGCTCTTCGTAGTCACATAACCACTGAGATGCACGAGACAGCGGTGAATCCAAAATCTCGGCGATCTCACCGCTTGTTCGGCCATCGTTGTTGAGTAGAACTGCGTGAATCCGCTTGGCTACTCTGTAAGCACCATCCTGTTCTGCTTCTTTTCTCAGTCGGCGTAATTTCTCTGTTGTTTTGTAATGCAATCGCAATATACGAGCACGCACAAGAAACCCTTCCGTACGATAAGCATTACAATAAACAATATTTATATCAACTATTTTCTTTTAATTATGCGCAGGTTACACAGTAATTTTCAATTTTCTACAGCTTTACTTACCCTGACTATCCCTCTTCCCATTTTTCTCTGATTTGCTCTTTAGCTTTTTCCCACTCCTTATCTAGAAGAGTATCATTCATTTCCTTTTCTAATTGCTCCATCAATTGTGAAGCCTTGTCTTCCTGCCATTTTTCTTGGATTGCCGCTACTGCTGCTTCCCATTTTCGCTCCATTTCTTCTTGCTTTTCTTGTTCTTTTTTTATCATATCTTGTACTTCAGTGTACATCTTTTTGCCTTCAGCCGCTTCATTTGAACCTGGTTGTTTTTCAAATAAAGTATCCAGCGTTTCTATAGCCTTGACATATTCTTTGTCTTCGAAATATGCTTTGGCATTGTCTGAAAGCCGTTTTGCTCCATATTGGCTTTCCTCAAGTTCCTTTGTCAGTTCCTCATTTTGATTCTTAACACTACTAACTACAGCAAAGTTCATTATGAGGAAAATAAGTAGCCCCCCAACTAAAAATGCAAAAATCCTATTAACCCAAATCCTCAGCTTTTCATTTTTGATCACATAACACTCCTTATTAATACCTAGAATCTAAGAATATAGATACTTACAATGTACGATATAGAAAAAAGAAGTCAAGCGGGTGGGTGGCAAGAAATTCTCAGCGCTGACGCACCGGGGATTGCCCTGGCCCTGAAGGGGGCTATGTCAGGGATTCTGTGTCAGACCGAAGAGTAACGTGGCCTGTGGAGGCCCCGTTTGAGTGATAGTAAAATCAATCGCGTCTTAAGCGGCGATGGGAGGGGTCGCCGGTCGCGCAGGCGTGGTGAGCGCTTCGCCGCTGGACCGTGCCGGTAGTGTGGAGGGCGGATTGTGCTCAGAGGCTGGCGGTATACCCGCTTGGGGAGATCTTGCGACCCGAATGGCGGTATCCGGCGCTACACGAGACGCACCAATGCCGGGGTTCGGGTCGTTGAGGCATTTTCAATTCAGGTAGAGTGGCGAGAGCTGGGCCGAAACGAGGATTCCCAGATCTCTGAGCCTTGGTATGTCCTCATGAGCTATCAACTAGGCATGCTCGATACGAAGGCGCAGATCCGGAACACCGGAACAGCTCAGGGACAGTCTCTCGATCGTGTTGACAAGCTCATGAATGGTTCGATCGCCGATCGCGTGAAAGGCCGCTTGACGCCGGCGTAGGGCTGGAGTGCCCCAGGCCGTCGCGGTGCCATATACCCAGGCGAGA
>JADFWA010000159.1 GCA_015222855.1 Pseudomonadota bacterium
ATTGGTTTGATTGGTTCTATTAGTTAGTTAAACAATGAAACCAATTGAACCAATAAAACTGTTTTGTTCTTCTTTCTTTGTGCCTTGGTGCCTTTGTGGCTGAGTAATTAATCGTTTTTCATTGACGGGGGCTGACCTGTAGATTCGAGCACCTGCATCCAGTTGCTGCCTTCCGGGTCAACCGGCTTTTTCTCCGATGTTACTGTCTTTAAAGGAAGATGAACAAACGCGGAATTCCACTGTCCCACTAACATGCCTGTCTTACCGGCCATACCCGCATGAACGGCATACCGCGCCAATACTCCGCAGTAGTGGCTGTCACTCGCATTGGCAGGAACGCTGCGGATCATGTAGCTGGGGTCCATATATTTCAGATTGGTTTCCATTCCGATTTTATCGAAATACTCTCCTATTTTTTCCTTTAAGAAAATACCTATATCATACAGCCTGATGTTACCCGATGCGTCGGTTTCAACAGATTCATCTTCCTTGCGGCATAAATCCTGACCGGCCCCTTCCGCGACGAGGACTACCGCGTGGCCTCTGCCTTTCAGGCGCCCTTCGAGCATCTTCAGAAATCCCTTATTCCCCTCCAGATCAAATGGAACCTCCGGGATCAAAACAAAGTTTGCGTCGCTCTCTGCCAGAGCGGCGATTGCGGCAATATGCCCTGAGTGCCTCCCCATAAGTTTGACCAGCCCGATCCCCATCGGCGCACCATTTGCCTCGACATGAGCACACTTGATGGCCTTGACCGCTTCCGAAATCGCTGTGTCAAATCCAAAACTTTTGCTGATAAAGGGCAGGTCGTTATCTATGGTTTTCGGGATACCGACCACACTTATTTTCAGGTTTCTCTTCGTTATTTCCTGTGTTATTTGTTCAGCCCCTTTCATTGTCCCATCGCCGCCTATACAGAAAAGAAGACTGATATTCATGCGTACCAGCGCGTCCACCATCTTGCCGATATCCTGCCCGCCGCGTGACGAAGCGAGAATACTTCCCCCCTCTGAATGTATATCTTTTATAACTTCGGGGGTAAGGTCCAGGATGTCGTGCCCAAACTCAGGGATTAATCCCTGAAACCCGTATCTTATTCCAACTATATTATGGACACCGTACCTGTAATACAGTTCCATCACCAGCGCCCTGATGACGTCATTTATCCCGGGACAGAGCCCGCCGCAGGTAACAATTGCAGCCTTTGCCTTTGATGGATCGAAGTATATTGTCTCTCTCGGACCGGCTACCTCTATAGAAAGGGGGAGGTCTCCCGCTTTTTCGCTTTCACCATAATCCTTGAGCCCGATATCAAACATAACGCGCTCGTGATCCGGTGTAAAACGGCTGACGGAAATGGGTGCGGAAATTGTTCTTTTACCCAGATTTTGAATCTGGAAGTCATATAATTTTTTGTTCATTTTACAGTACCTCCCACTACATGGTGCGCGGCGTTCATACCTGAAATAACCTCTCCATCAAATCCCAGACCTGCCAGTAACATCCCACCGGTGAGAAACACATTTTTCACAGGGGTCCTGTTTGATAGAATGGAAATGCCGAGAAGCGGATTTCCGTTTATCTTAAATTTTTGATTAACAACTTCCTGATATTTTCTGGACATCTCTATTGATTTTTCGACGTTTCTGAAATCAAGATTTTCTCTCAAAAATGGAAGGAATCCTTCAACATTTTCCAGTATACCCGTTGAAACTCCCTCCAGATCTTCATTACTCAATCTCAGTGGTGATTCTTTTAGAAAAACGGTAGCGCTGATTACCCTTTTCCCGGGAGGAGCACAGCCGGTGTCTCCGGCAGAGCTGGTCTCCAGGAAGATGAGATTATTATCCATTACCGGGGTTTTTTCATCCCCGATAACAATCACATGACTTGCCATCTTTTCGGGAATCCCCTTATCAGAAACTCCCATATGTAATGTAAATGGATGATACACGGCTTCAATGGATTCAAACCTCCTGGCCAGCCTGGAAAATCTTTCGTCATTGAGAAGCATAGGTTTGAGTTTTTCCCATTTTGTACTTATGACAAGATTTTTCCCCTTAATGGTGGACATGCTATCCACGGCATCGATATCAATCTCGATCTCATCCTTCTTCACATTCAGTCTCATGATGGAAATATTGTTTATAAACCTGCCCCCACAGGAAGCAAATTTTCTCTTGAGCGCATCTGTTATAATGTATTTACCGCCGAGATGAGAAAATAAGCCTTCCCATGGCAAGGAAAGTATATATGCTGACGAAAGGGGTTTCACTTTACTTGTACAAAGATTTGAAAGAAGCAGGTGTTCGGCTTCAAAAACCCTCTTCAACGATGGAAGATTTTGAGTTTCTTTAAACCATTTTGAGAGGACATATCTCTTCCCGATAAATATGGGGATATTCCCGATAAATCTAAAAAAATCCTTAACTGTTTTTGGACGTATGAAGGGGTTCTTTCTGATAAACTCGGTTATTAAGTCGCCGCTCTTCGATACAGTCGCATAGAGCTTTCTAATGCTCTTCGTATTTTCCTTAAATTCCCTTTCCATTTCTCTGATCAGAAAATCTTTTCGATTATACAGGTCAATTCTGTGCTTCGGAAGGATTATCTGTAGGGCGGGATCCAACCGGGAAACATGGGATTTGTCGGCAAACGGCATGTCCAGTTCTGAAAATAACTGAAGGAATGTTTGTTTCGGGCCAAAACCGGTCCAGGGAAAGGGATCAATATTGAAGGTGTAGCCCGCTTCCGAATAGGTATTCGTAATGTCACCTTCACATAGAAGGATGGTCTTCTTTCCGTAACGCGAAGATATCGCGGCTGCTATCAGGGAACTCAGATCATTTCCTATGACTATAGTATCGTACATCGTACATCTTCCTCATCTATTGTTCTGCTCGAGGAATGTGAAAGAAACCCGCACCTTCATGCAAAGCATCCGGTCGGGTATAAAACCCGACCCTACAATTCTCTGTAGGGTAACATTTTACCTGCCCGCCATCGGCTTTAGCCGATAGCAGTTGATTTCATCAGATGATATGACCTGAATTCCCTCACGCATAAGAAGCGCGGATGTTACTCCCATCCCTTCTACAGTGGAGTCATTTTTGCGTATGAAACGGACGCCGCAGGAGGGACTCTTCTCCTTCATTATTGCCACACTTGCTCTCATCAGTTTTGCGATTCTCGTTGCCTCTTTTGCCCCATTTATAAATTGTCCGGTTACATCCCTGTCGCTTGAATCAATTACCTTAGCAAGATTATTCAGAACATCTTCGCCATTTCCCCCAACTATACGGGCGGGAATCCGCGGTGTGGACAATCCTCCAAGCTGTTCGGGACAAAGGGGAATAAATACAACTTCCGATGCCATTTCCAGCAGCCTTTCATCTGGGCGGCTCTCACCATCATACCTGCATTTTACTCCTAAAAGACACGCACTGACAAGTATCATTTTCATTAGTTCAATTCGTTGAATAGGAGAAAAGCCCTCGCCTTTAGGCAAAGCATCCGGTCGGGTATAAAACCCGACCCTACAATTCTTTGTAGGGTAACATTTTACCTGCCCGCCGTGCTTCGCAGTGAAAGGCAGGCGGGTATGCCACCGCATCCAGATATGTGTGATAGGGGCACACAGTAATATTTTTTCTTTGTGCCTGCCCGCTATCGGCTTCGCCTTAGGCGAGGCGGGTGGGCCTTTGGAACTATGTGCCTTTGTGCCTCATACCTAAAACTTCGTCAGGGGAGGGTTGTGCAGATATGATTCGTCAATCCGTTTGTAGTCCTTTATCCGGACTTTTCGACCGACAACTTCAAGCTTTCCTTCGGCATAGAATTGAATCGCCTGTGAATATATCCTGTGTTCTTCCCCCAATATTCTTTTGGAAAGGGTTTCTTCGGTATCATCGTCATACACAGGAACCACGGCCTGAATGATAACGGGGCCCGTATCCACACCGTCATCGGCGAAATGCACCGAACACCCTGAAAATTTTACTCCATATTCAAACGCCCTCTCCTGGGCATGGAGACCTGGAAATGAGGGGAGAATGGCAGGGTGGATATTCATAATTCTCAGGGGAAATGCCTTCAAAAACATGGGAGACAGCACCCTCATGAATCCCGCCATCAGCACGAGTTCCACCGAATATGATCCGAGCACATCGATCATCTTCCGGTCAAAATCTTCCCTCTCCTTAAAATCACTATGTTCGATAACCGCCGCCGGAATGTTGTGCTTCTTTGCCCTTTTCAGGGCGTATGCATCCGGATTGTTGCTTACAACAACCCGGATATCAGCATCAAGAAGCCCCTTTTCGGCGTTGTCTATAATAGCCTGTAGATTTGAACCGCTTCCGGATACCAGGACACCTATGTTTACTC
>JADFWA010000160.1 GCA_015222855.1 Pseudomonadota bacterium
AACGGCATGCTCCCTTCGATCAAACAGCTTGCGGCCTCTTTTGAGGGATTATTTGTCGTGGAGGACTGGCATAACTACGGCCCCAATTATGACAAGACACTCATGGCATGGTTTGAAAACTTCGATAAGCACTGGGACAGGCTCAAGCACAGATATGACGATCGCTTCTACCGCATGTGGAAGTACTACCTGCTTTCCTGTGCAGGATCATTCCGGGCACGTATGAATCAGTTATGGCAGATAGTGCTCTCGAAAAAAGGCGTGAAAGACGGCTATTACGTTCCACAGTAGTAGACAAAAGGCACAAAGCACCAAAGGCACAGAGGCACAAAGAAAGAAAAACAGAACAATTTTATTAGCTTAATTGGTTTACTTTGTGTCTCTTACAATGGATTCCCGTTTCCACGGGAATGACAGGGAAATTAAACCCATAGCATTCAACTCCTGCCCTCTATAATCCGGCTTGCCCTTTCCAGATCATCAGGCGTATTTATTCCCATAACTTCAGCAGGATCATTGGTCATAAAAGATCCTACAGTATATCCCTTCTTGCGGGCAACCTCGATAATATCGGTTAAATAATACTCCCCTTGTACATTTTTGTTGCCGATATCCGCTATGGCCTCAAAAAGAAACCTGCTTTCCACACAGTATATACCTGTATTTATTTCCCTGACCTTCTTTTCCTCTAAGGTGGCGTCACGCTCCTCAACAATTTTCAGGACATCGCCTCCCCTTCCCTTGACAATCCTGCCGTAACCGAACGGATCAGCAAGAACGGTGGTCAAGACTGTAACCGCCCAATTTCCCGAAAAATGATAGTCCAGCAACATCCCTGCGGTAGAGGACATAAGGAGTGGAACATCACCGCACAGAATCAGGATAGTCCCATCAAAACCGAGAAAATTATCCCTGGCCTGAAGCACGGCATGACCGGTTCCCAATTGCTCCCTCTGCTCAACAAAAATCAGTTCTTTATCTGTAATGCTTTCTTTTACCAGTTCTGCCTGATGTCCTACTACAATCACTATTACTTCCGATCCGACTTCCCTGGCCACGGCAACCGGATAGGTCAACATCGGCCTCCCACAGAGGGGATGGAGAACCTTCACCAGAGAAGATTTCATCCTGGTTCCCTTGCCGGCGGCAAGAATTATGGTTGAAAATCTGCCTTTCTTTCTCTCAGTCATCAATGCTCCTTTAAATTCTGTGTCTTCTGTTTCTGGCTCCGATACCCTGCGTCGGAATCCACGGCCGGCAACACAACCAGTACCTCTTTTATGGATTTCATGTCGGAATCCTCAATAACATAAATGGCATTACCCTGTCTCAACGTCTCGCTTCTTTCAGGAATTTTTCCCATCTTGTGCAGCAAAAACCCTCCGAGGGTCTCATAGTCCCCTGCAGGAATCTCCAGGGGTATAATTTCCCGGAGGCGGTCTATTCTTATCTGCGCGTCAAAGAGATATTTCCGGGGACCGACTCTTTTATACGATCCCCCCTCCTTATCATACTCATCCTCAATTTCACCCACTATCTCTTCAAGTATGTCCTCGATAGTCACTATACCCACAGCGCCGCCATACTCATCAACAACAATCGCCATCTGTTCACCGCTTCTTTGCAGTTCAAAGAGAAGTTCACCTGCCGGTTTTGTCTCCGGCACATAAAAAACCGTCGGCCTGAGGCAGGACGTTATCTGATCATCTTCAGACGGGCCGGCCTTTCCGTGCAAGGCTTTCAAAAGGTCAAAACAATGAAGTATACCCGTGATATTGTATATCCTGTCACGATAAACGGGAATACGGGAAAATCCTTTTTCCTCAACCAAAACACCAGTCTCTCCAAGAGTGGCGTTTTCCTGCAAGGCAGTCACGTTGGACAGTGGAACCATGATCCGGCTGACGGTTACCTCAGAAAAACCGAGTATCCGCCGTATCATTTCCTTTTCTGAACTCCGGATATCACTTTCATCTCTTTCTTTTCTGAGAAGAAATTTCAAGCCATCCCTGGTAATATACGGGGAACGGGCGCCACCTTTTCCTCCCGTAAAGATATAGACCGCGCCTCTGGATATCCTTGAAATAACAAATACCACCGGGTAAAGCGCCCATGAAGCGGCCCATATAAACCACGAAACCCTGAGGGCGATGAATTCCGCATGCTGCTGAAATATACTCTTGGGGATTATCTCACCCATCACCAGGACGAGTGGAATCATAACAACAGCGGAAACAAACTCACCACGAACAGCGCCGAACATTGACATAAACATTGACGTCGCGATAACCGTACTGGTGACGACACATATATTTGATCCAGTTGATGTCGTGGCCATGAGCCACTCCGGTCTATCCAGGAGTTTCAGGGCAAGTTTGGCCGACCGTGAACCGGCCCTCGCCTTCTGCCTTATCCTGTTTATATCGGAGGCCACAAGGGCAAGTTCCCCCCCTGAAAACAGACCTTCCAGACCTAAACAGACAAATATTACAAAAACCGAAAAGAGATTATTCCCCATCTTTAACCTCTTTTTTCACTACTTTTATCTTTAATATCCTTGCCCCGCTCATTTTCTCCACAGTGAAGGTATTATCATTAAAGGAAACCTCCTCACCCCTTACGGGCAGCTCCCCGAAGAGGTGAAAAACGAATCCGCCCACTGTGTCAAAATCTTCCCGGGGAATAGATGCGCCGGCAAGGTCGTTAAAATCATCTACCGGCATCATCCCGGAAATTAGAAGCGTCTTTTCATCCACCCTGTGATATAAATCTTCTTTAATATCATACTCATCATAGATATCACCGAAAAGGCTTTCCAGGATATCCTCCATGGTCACGATACCCGCCACACCACCATATTCATCCACGACTATCGCCATATGTATCTTTCTCGCCTGAAAATCACCAAGGAGACTGTCGGCTCTTTTTTCCAGCGGGACAAAATACGGTTTTCTTAATAGTGTTTCGACATCGACCGCCTTTTTCTTTCTCGCTATCATAGCCAGAAGATCCTTGGCATAGAGAATTCCGAGGATATCATCGATGTCGTCACTATATATCGGTATTCTTGAATATCGGGCGCCGATTATTTTCCTTTCTATATCCTTTATGTCCATGGAAACAGACAGGCAGAACATATCCACCCTGGGGGTCATTACATCCGACACCCGGGTCTCGCGAAGTTCAAATACCCTGTTAATCAGATCCCGCTGGGATTCTTCAAGCGCCCCTTCTTCGTGACCGACATCAACCAGCGTCTTGAATTCATCCTCCATCAAGGTATCACCCCTTTTGGAATCTCCCATCCCGAAAAGATTTACAAACCAGCCGGATATCCGCTCCAATACCCATATAACGGGTCGTGCGATCCTGGAAAAGACCATCAAAGGAAGTGAGACACAAGAAGAAAACCGTATGGGATAAATTATGGCAAAAGTCTTGGGCATGGTCTCCCCGAAGATGAGGAGCGAAGGCGTCACAACGGCTATCGCCATCCACTTGCCCTCTCTTCCCAGGAAGTGAATGAAAATAGCCGCCGCTACAACGGAGATGGCAACATTAACGGACTCGTTGCCCACAAGTATAGTTATAAGCAATCTCCTTGGATACTTCAGAAGCCTTTGAACATAAAACAAAAACCGGGACTCTTCCTCTTTCATCTTGTGAAGGTGAAGTGAGGTAAGGGAAAACAGCGATGCCTCGGAACCGGAAAAGAATCCGGAAAGGACAAAAAGAAAAGCTATTAGAACAAACCTTAATGTAATATGCGGGTCCAATTGATCTACTGGTTTATTAGTTTATTGGTTGTTTGGTTGTTTGGTTCGTTGGTTAACCAATTGAACCAACAAAACCAACAAAACCAATCAAACAATTTTTTCTTTACACCTTTAAACTACCTTTATCCCTCCCAAAAGTCAACATGATAGACTCCTAATCTCAGAGAAAGACCATTTGACTCACAGGTCTTTTTTCGATATATCTTCAATCGCGAAACCAAGGATGCGGGCGATGGGAACCTGCCTGCCACCCATAATAAGAAAGTTGGTGGGCAATGTCCACCCTGCAACTCGGAACTGTACGGGCGTATTGCGATACGCCCCTACTCTAAACCCTGAACTTTCCCATAAACAAGGAGACATAAATATGTCCAATGTGCTTTTAATCGGAAACGGCGCACGGGAACATGCAATCGCTGAGGCGATTTTGCGATCAAGGCATGAACCCAGGCTTTTCTCCTATATGAAATCGAACAATCCCGGCATAGCCTCGCTCTCTGAGAAAGTCGTGATTGGGGATTATAGTAACTTTGAAAACATAAAAAAGTTCGCAAAGGAGTGGAATATTGATTTCGCGATCATCGGTCCGGAAGACCCCCTGGACAATGGTGTTGTCGATTTCCTGCAAGAACTAAATATACCATGTGTCGGGCCGACAAAAAGTCTGGCCAGGCTGGAAACCTCAAAATCATTTACCAGAGATCTGGTGAAAAAATACAACATACCCGGAAATCCGAAATTTGAAACATTTTCCTCCATGGAGGGAATAAGCGATTTTCTCGATGGACTGGAGGGAATCGTCATAAAACCCGACGGCCTTACAGGTGGAAAGGGGGTCAGGGTACAGGGGGATCACTTTCAGACGAAAGAGGAGGCACTGGAGTATTGCAGAGAGATTTTGGCGGAACATCCATTGGTTATCATAGATGAAAAGCTGGAAGGGGAAGAATTTTCACTGCAGTGCCTGTGCGACGGGAAGACGGTTGTCGCGACACCACCCGTTCAGGATCACAAGAGAAGATTTGTTGACGACAAAGGACCGAACACAGGGGGCATGGGCTCTTATTCCTCTGAAGATCACTCATTGCCCTTCATGAGCCTCGATGACGTGGCGGAAGGTCTGGCCATAACGCAGAAAGTGGCAGAGGCGATTTTTAAAGAAACCGGGGAATATTATAAGGGAGTTATGTACGGTGGATTTATCATCACAAAAAATGGAGTCAAATTGCTGGAATATAATGCGCGGTTCGGAGATCCTGAAGCGATGAATACCCTGCCTCTCCTGAAGACGGACTTTATCGATATCTGCAATGCGATTATTGAAGGAACACTCGGCAACATCCCCATTGAATTTGAGAAAAAGGCTACTGTATGCAAGTATATCGTCCCAAAGGGTTACGGCCTGCCAGAGGATCATCCCGACGCAAAATCAACCTCATCAAAAATTGAGGTCGGTGATGTGGGGACGGCGAAGCTATATTATGCATCCGTTGACAAAAGGGAAGACGGACTGTATATGTCCACATCAAGAGCAATCGGAGTTGTCGGAATAGCAGACAACCTGGATGCGGCAGAGCAAATCGCGGAAAAGGCCATATCGGCCATAAAGGGTCCCGTAGCCCATAGACCCGACATCGGCACGGGAAAGCTTATAGAAAAGAGAATACGACATATGAAGGAAATAAAAGGAGTAGAGGGTTAATGCAGAACGAAATAAAAAGGGCGCTTATAAGCGTAACGGACAAGAAGGGCATTATTGAATTTGCCGAGGAACTTGCAAAGTTCGGCGTGGAGATACTCTCCACCGGAGGAACTGCGGAACAGCTGAGAAAAAGTGGGCTAAACGTTACGGATGTCTCCGACTACACCGGCTTTCCCGAAATGATGGATGGCAGATTGAAAACACTCCATCCAAAGATCCACGGGGGGCTTCTGGCGCTCAGGGACAATGAGGAACATATGAATGCGGCAAAAGAGCATGGCATCGATCTCATAGACATGGCGGTCATCAACCTCTACAAATTTGAGGATACCGTGGCAAAAGAGGGCTGCACACTGGAAGATGCCGTGGAAAATATCGACATAGGCGGTCCCACTATGCTCCGCGCGGCGGCCAAAAATTATCGTTTTGTTACCGTCGTCACCGACCCCGAAGATTACCCGAAGATTTTGAAGGAAATGGATGAAACGGGGGGGAAGATATCTGAAGCCACAAATTATAATTTGTCTGTAAAGACTTTCCAGCTTACGGCCAGATACGACGCCGCCATCTCCAATTATCTTGGCAAGACAAGCCCGGTAGGAGAAAAGAAGGAGTTCCCCGATACCTTCACCATACAGTTCAGCAGGGCACAGGATCTTCGTTACGGTGAAAATCCACACCAGAAGGCCGCCTTTTACAGGGAAAAAGACACGTCTCTTCCCGCAATTGCGAATGCAGGACAACTGCAGGGAAAGGAACTGTCCTATAACAACATCATGGACAGCGATGCGGCGTGGAATATGGTGAGCGATTTCGACTTACCAACAGTCGTTGTCATGAAACATTCGAACCCCTGCGGCGCGGCAACCTCCGACGGCGGAATCCTGGAAGCCTATAAGAAGGCGATGGAAACCGACCCTCTATCCGCCTTTGGGGGCATTGTCGCCTTTAACAAGAATGTAGATAAAGGGACTGCAGAAGAGATTGTAAAGACTTTCCTGGAGGTCATCATAGCGCCTGGCTTTGATCAGGACGCTATGGAAATATTGAACACCAAGAAAAATATGAGGGTATTGGAAATTCCGCTTTCAACTGAAAAACAATCTGCCGGCTATGATTTCAGAAGGGTTGCCGGAGGCCTGCTCATTCAAGACAGGGATACTGAAATAACAGATATAAAAGACGCACAGGTTGTTACCAAAAGGGCTCCCTCGGAAGAGGAATACCGGGCACTCGACTTCGCCTGGAGAGTGGTGAAGCATGTAAAATCCAATGCCATTGTTTATGCTGCCAAAGATCAACTTGTAGGAGTGGGAGCGGGTCAGATGAGCCGTGTTGATTCCGTAAAGATAGCCTCGATGAAGGCAAATCTGCCAACTAAAGGTACAGTTCTGGCCTCCGACGCCTTTTTCCCATTCAGGGATGGGGTGGACATGGCCGCTGAAGCCGGTGTTACGGCCATCGTCCAGCCGGGCGGATCGATGCGGGATGAAGAATCGATAAAGGCGGCGGATGAACACGGGATTGCCATGATCTTCACCGGAACGAGGCATTTTAAACATTAACATAAGGCGCAAGGTTAAGGGCAAAGGGCAAAAGGAGAAACCTTTAGCCTTTAGCCTTTAGCCATTAGCCCCGTGCATATGAGGTATTTCCAGATGAAAAAAGAAACAGGGATATTAGTAAGCGTCGTCATGGGAAGTGACTCCGACCTCCCCATAATGAAAGAGGCTGTAAATATTCTCAAGGAATTCGGTATCCCACACGAGGTTCTCCTGACCTCGGCCCATCGTTCACCTGAGCGAACATCGTCATTTGCCGGTGAAGCCGCGGAGCGGGGAGTCAAAGTCATCATCGTGGGCGCCGGAGCGGCGGCACATCTGGCGGGGGTTATCGCATCACAAACACATCTACCTGTAATCGGAGTACCCATTGACGCCACTTCTCTTGGCGGACTTGATGCCCTTCTCTCCACAGTACAGATGCCCGGCGGCATACCGGTCGCCACAATGGCCATAGGCAAAGCCGGAGCCAGAAACGCAGCCATCATGGCCGTAAGGATACTTGCCCTGAAGGATGACGGCCTCCGCGAGAAATTGAACGACTATGTTGCAAATATGGCTAAAGAAATCGAAAAGAAACAGAAAAACCTAAATTAGTTCAGAGTTCCGAGTTCAATTATAACAACCCGGAACTCTGAACTTTGAACCCGGAACTATAGATGCCGATAATACTGAAGATTGATCCGAAAAACCCTGATAAATCCTCGATAATCGCAGCCGTAGAGGTTTTGAAAAAAGGCGGTGTTATTGCCTTTCCCACTGAAACTTTCTACGGTCTCGGCGCTGATGCAGAAAATGCTGAGGCGGTTGAAAAAATTTACGGGATCAAGGGGCGGAATTTCAAAAATCCTCTGCCCATTATCATAGGAAGCAGTCAAGATTTAAGCAGACTTATTGAGGACACACCCGAAACCGGCCGAAGGCTCATGGAAAGGTTCTGGCCTGGAGGACTCACCATTGTATTTAAGGCCTCTTCAAATGTATTACCGAGGCTAACGGGGGGAACGGGAAAGATCGGCATACGTCTTTCCAGCAATATCATCGCATCTCATCTGGCAAAAACGCTGCAAAATCCTATCACCGCCACCAGCGCCAACCTGTCCGGCGCAAAGGAATGTTCATCAGCCAACGAAGTAATCAATTGTCTTGGAGATAAGGTCGATGCGGTAATTGACGGCGGTCGTACGCCGGGTGGATTAGGGTCGACGATTGTGGATGTAACAACTGATCCGCCGACCATCCTGCGAAAGGGTATCATCCCTCCATCGCTTCTGAATGACATACTTCGGAAAATTTAACCAGATTGGCGTCTTCACCCAGTGTGACGAGCTTATCCTCCTTTTCTATAACATAACTCGCTGAAGGATTAAATATCATCTGTCCGGATACTTTCTCAACCGCCACGATAATAAGCCCGTAGCGCTGCCTGATTTCCGACTCTTCCAGAGATCTGCCGACAACGGGTGATGTATCACAAATAACAAGTTCCTCCATCCGGAGTTCAAGGCTTTGCCTCCCGGTCGTTATCTCTATAAAATCCAGCATGGCAGGCCTCAAGACAGCCATAGCCATCCTCATACCGCCTACAGTATAGGGAGATATAACACGATCTGCTCCCGCCCTTATCAGTCTGTGCTCCGAAGTCTCTTCCTCGGCCCGGGAGAGTATGTGAATGTCCGGATTAAGCTCTTTTGCCGTCAGGATAACATAGAGATTCTCCGCATCGGTGGGAAGAACACAAACAATACCCTTTGCCCTTTTTATGCCTGCACCGATAAGGGTTTTGTCTTCTGTTGCGTTACCCCTGTAATAGATATATTTCCATTCATCCTCAATTCTCTGGATCACCTCCATATCATCCTCTATAACCACAAAATCGACCTTATCTGCAGCCAATTCCCTGCAGATAAGACGACCGATCCTCCCACAACCACAGATAATATAGTGACCCGCCAGCTTCTCTATCTTCTTCTCCAATCTACCCCTCCCCATTACCGCTTTCAGCCTGCCTTCGACCATTACCTCCGTTGCCAGACCAATGGTATAAGCCATCGCCCCTACCCCGAAAATAATCAGAACAATGGTGAACACTCTCCCCGACATCTGCACAGGGTGAAAATCGCCATATCCCACCGTGGCAAGTGTAATAACAGTCGCATAGAGAGACTCGACTAAATCCCATCCCTCTATATAATGATAACCAACTGTGCCTGTGGCAAATATTGCGATTAAAAATAAAAAGGCAAGCCTGAGTTTCCTGGTTGGTAACAAATGTGCCTCCGAAAGTAATCATTCGAGACCTTTGCAAAACATCCCCTTTTGCCCAATCTCAATTAAAGGCAAAGGGTGAAAGGCTAAGGGCTAAAGGTCAAGGACTTTTTCTATTTCCTTTAGCCTTTCACCTTTAGCCCTTAGCCCTTAGCCCTTAGCCTTTAGCCTTTCACCTTTGCTTTCCCTACTTAGACGGACGCGTATTCCCTGCAAGCTCAACAATGAGTTCCTCGGCTTCCTTGGAGGGATTGGCGAAGACAATCATAAAAGGAATCTTCCCCCCAGTGTCTATGTTGTTATTTGAAACTTCACTCCCCAAAGGAATTGACAACTCTCCTGTAATCTCCTTTTTTGTCAGGTTGCTTAATTCTTCATCGGTCAGGAGATTGCCGCAATAGAATTCTACCTCATCCAAAACCTTTTCGGATGCATCCAATAGCTTTCCACAAACTTTTATCCTGGAAATAGGATAGTCACACTTATTAACAATAGTACCCTGTACTACAAGAATATCCCCAAATATCCAGTTCTTCAGGAAGCGCTCCTTAACATTTATAAAATCAACACCCCCCACCTTTTTACTCACACTTTTATCGCCAGTTCCAAAAGATTCTTTCAGCTTGCCGGTCGACATGTAGTGGGAAACTCTATCCAGGATATGTTCCCTCATCTCAGGAAAGAGCCAGAGATAAACTCCTCCCAACACCAGGATTACAATTAAGATATAAATAAATACCTTGCCCGGAGTCCATAACCTTTTTTTCTTTTTCTTTTCCTTTTCCCTTTCTTTCTCTTCCGCTATTTCTTCATCTGAAGGAAAGAAAGGTTCCTTCCCCACTTCTTCCGCCTTCTCCAACAATTCATCAATATCCGGAAGTTCCTCTTCGATTTTCTCTACAGTTGTCTTCTCTTCCTCTTCCACTTCCTTCTCAACTTCAATTTCCTGCTCAGATGTCTCCTCTTCCGCTCCAGCACCAACGGCTTCTTCCTCTTCCATCACCTCAGACGGGGGAGCTTCTTCCTTTTCAACTTCAATTTCCTCTTTGATCTCTTCCTCAGCTATCTCCTCTTCTGTCTCAGCACCGACAATCTCCTTTTCTTCCATCATATCAAGTGGAGAAACTGCTTTTTCCTTCTCAACTTCAATTTCCTGCTCAGCTGTCTCCTCTTCCGCTTCAGCACTGACGGCTTCCTCCTCTTCCGTCACCTCGGGCGGGGGAACTTCCTCTTCCTTCTCAACTTCAATTTCGATCTCCTGCTTAGTTACTCCTTCCGCCTCCTCTAACAATTTTTCCAGGTCAGAAATTTCCTTTTCAATCTCACCCTTAACAGCCCCTTCTTCCGCTTCCATCACCTCAGGCAGGGAAACCTCTTCTTCCTTCGAGAGCGGTTCCTGGAAAAACGTCTCCTTACAGCGACTGCATCTGACCCATACCCCATCCCTGACAATCAGTGACTCATCAAACCTGTATTTTGTTCCACAATTTTTACATTGAATTATCATGATTTCCCCTTTGAGCAATCATTCCTCAATTACGCATACATCCGGCAAAAAGCGGTCCATTTCGTTAAAATCAATGCCGTATCCCACTACAAACTCTTCACCCACAGTAAAACCCACATAATCTGCATCGAACGCAATCTTCCTTCTATGCTTTTTGTCCAGAAACGCGCATACCTTCAACGAATTTGGACTCCTCTCTTTAAACTTCTCTGCTAAAAAAGAGATTGTAAGGCCGGTATCTACAATGTCTTCCACTATGAGAACATCTTTCCCCTTTATATCCATTTCAACATCTTTTTTAAACTCTATCTTCTCCGAGCTTACCGTTGCCGAACCGTAGCTGGCAACCCTGACAAAATCAACAACACACGGTATGCTGAGACATCTTATCAGGTCCGCCACAAAAACAAACGCACCCTTGAGAACCCCGATTACTATCAATTCTCCTCCCTGATAGTCACGGGAGATAATATCCGCAAGCTCCCTTACACGCTTGTCGATCTCCTCTTTAGAATAGAGAACTTTCCTAATCTTCATCAAATGACCCTCATTCCTCACACACTACCCAAGGCAAAAAAAAATGTCAATTTAAATCAACTGCTTTCCGAATACAGGCGTACAAATTCGTCTATATTTCCCTGAATCATTTCCTCAGCTTTCCTCAATTCTCCTACATCTTTGAATTCGGAGGTCAGACTCAGGAATATCCTGTTAAAACGTGATTCTTCACACCCGAGGGGTTCATAATCTATATGCTTTATCATGTACTGGGAACCGTCAAAATAATATTTGCCGAAACGATTGGTGGCAGGCGACCGGAAGGGCCAGGAAATCTTAAAGGAGAAAAAGCGGAGTGCGACATCTTTCAGAGAACCTTCCTTAAACTCATCAGGCGAAGGCATTTCACCAACACCTTCGCTTATAATCCGAAAATATTCCTTGACGAGATCGATGTCGGTAACACAAAGACCATAGAGATACCAATCGTCAATGATGTTTATCAATGACAATTTTTCCTCCCTCGAAATGTAATGATAGCTGGGACAGAAGTGTCCGTCACATAATTCCTTCCCATAAAAGGAGGCATCTCTCATATCTACGCCCCCGTTTTGAAGGGGATGAAGAAGACATCCTACCTTTTTCCCATTATCCAGAAACCCAAGATATTCACAACAATATATTACCTCGTAGAGTTTGGTCTGGTCCTCCCTTTCCTTTATCATTTCAGAAAAGATTATCAGATCATCCCGCCCTCTAACCGTCTCACGAAACAACTCCGTTCTTCTTTGCAGCCTTTCAACAAGGACACTCCTTGTGCTGTCCGCGTAATTGTAAAGACCGCAACATGCCCCACAGGATTTTCCGTCATCCGGCTGACACAGGTGTATAAATTTTTCTTCTTTCATTATGAATAATCTGTAGTATCTAATGTATAATTGTGCTATAGTAATAAATTGTGCAAACTTTTCGGGCTTTGCTTATCTCTTCTTACATAACATATAATCTCAAATTTTCACAATCTCGAAAAGAACTATCTGGCGGAAGAAAGGTAAAACTGAATAACTCTCATGAATAACAGTTGGATATGGGTCGATAATTACCGGAAAATCGACAGGGCAAATAACGATATAAAGAGTTCCGACATTGTCTGTATAGATACGGAATATGATTCATTTCGATACTTCAGGGAAAAACTTTGCCTAATCCAGATAAAGACTGAAAATATGACCTACCTTTTGGATCCACTGAACACATTGGATCTTTCTTTTCTTGGAAGCACATTCTCCGACCCTGATATTGTCAAAATAGTGCATGCCGGTGACAATGACATCCGCATTCTTAGACGGGACTATGGATTTGAATTTAAAAATATCTTTGATACCCAGAAAGCGGCATCGCTTCTCGGCTGCCGGTATCTTTCCCTCGAATCCGTCATTTTCCAACACCTTGGAATCGAATTGAACAAATCAAAGAAAATGCAAAGGTCTCGATGGGAAAACCGCCCCTTAACAGAAGAGCAGATAAGCTATGCGGTTCAAGATACACAGTATCTGGCGGATTTATATGTTCGGCTTAAAGGGGAAATCAAACAAAACGGGTGGGGAGGGACAGCATCCAGGGCATTTGAAGAAATAGCCTCTGTGAGATGGCGCGAGAAGATACTTGATCCTCATGGATACTTGAAAATTAAGGGCGCAAAAGAACTCAATAAGCGCCCAAAAAGACGTTTGAATGTACTTTTTCGCTGGCGTTTCCAGAAGGCGAAAGAAACAAATACCGCACGCCTTATGATTTTATCTGATCAGACTCTGGTCGACTTATCCAAATCGGAGATACATTCCATCGAATCACTTGAAAAAGTCTGTAAGCTCCCTCCCAAAAAGGTAAAACTCTTCGGACAGGAAATCATTGAAATTTTAAATAATTCGTAAACGTTTGTCCAATGAGGTACAGGGCTAAGGGCAAAAG
>JADFWA010000161.1 GCA_015222855.1 Pseudomonadota bacterium
ACATACCTGAGTAGTTACCTCTTTTTAAACAAAATCCACCAACGGGTGGGCCATTTCTATCAGGGAAGATACTCCATGCAATTACCGGCGCTGCCGAGATTATGAAGGTGATCCATGTAGGTGAAATGCTTGGGTGGAAATGCGGGCGGGCGTAAAACCCGCCCCTACGTTTTTTGTAATGTAGCGCAGTCCTTTAGGGCTGCAGTGTCAGGCATGGCTGAAGCCCTGAGCTACAGGCGAGGATAATGCCTCACATAAAAACGCCGGCCAATCTTGGCCGGCGTTTTTATTGCGAAAGAAATTGAAAGCTGTAAAAGTTTAAGCTTATGCCTTCTTTGGAGGTTTTGATATCAGGGTTATGCCAGCACCCAACAGGCAAGCAACTCCGGCGATGATAAACGGCGTTATCCATACCGAAGGATCACCACTTCCCCCTGCCGCGTCTTTAAAGTATCCCGCAATCTGCGGACCGATAACACCGGATATACCATAGGCCGCGAATATGTATCCATAGTTGAGCCCCACGTTTTTATCTCCGAAATAATCGGCAGTCATTGCAGGGAAGAGGGCAAAGTTGCCGCCGAAGTTGAAACCGACAATACAGGCTCCAATAATCAAGGTGATAGCGGTGAAACCCATCTTGTAGAAGAGCAGCATAATAATTCCCTGAAAAAGGCACATCAGGAAGACAGCCAACTTTCGTCCGATCTTATCCGAGACCGTTCCCCAGATAATGCGGCCAAGACCATTTAAAATCGCGAGCCAGGCCATGGCTGTACCTGCGGTAGCGGAAGCTACGGCAACTGCCATTCCTTTGGTACCGAGTGCGTCAATACCGAAAAGTTTAATACAGTAGATAACCATCAAACCGGCTATAGCTGAGAACAGGAAGGTAAACCACGTCATGTAAAACTGCGGGGTTCTTAACATTTCTCCGGGTTGAAAGTTGGTCTGTCCTAAAGCGGAAGTTGAAGCTGAGCTTTCCTGGGTCGGTCCCGGTGGTGTCCAGCCTTCGGGGACATAACCTTTCGGTGGATCGATCATTACAATGCTTCCTGCAAGGACAAGGGCCATAAAGATTACCCCGTAGAGGAAGAAGACGCTCTGAACGCCTCCCAGACCAAAGAAATTCAGCTTATCTAAAAGATGAAACCAGGAACCGGCTGCCTTGACCCAGATAGTTGCGCCAAAACCGAAACCGGCAACGGCCAGTCCTGTGAGCATTCCCTTTTTGTCAGGAAACCACTTAACCCCGACGGCTATAGGAACAACGTAGGCAAATCCTATCCCCGCGCCGCCTATGACGCCGATAAAGATGAGCTGGGCGAAAAAGGAGCTACCGAACAACCCGGCCAGTATGTAACCACCCCCAAGAACAATACCACCCAGCGAAGCTAACTTCCTGGTGCTCATTTTTGTCGTCAATTTTCCGGAAAGGATCATTGTGAATGCAAAGACGAGCAGGCCGATTGAAAATATCCAGGCCGCCTGGCCTGCACTGAAGCCATACATCCCACCCTGGGCTATCGGTTTGGTCAATTGGGGTGTAAAAACGGACCATGCATAAATTGCTCCCAGGCACAATTGAATCAATATTGCACCGATAACCACTAACCAGCGATTCATAACTTTCTGTTCTGTCATGTATTCCTCCTATTAATTATATTAAATAATTACGCACAAGACATATTTTCCCTGCGAGTAAATCTTCGCTGACATATCCAAATTTGCGGCAATTGTCAAACAAAAAATGAAGTCTGTCAGGAAATCTTCTTGAGGTCTTCCTTCGAATTGACATTGAAGAACATCTTTCCTTCCGGATCGAAGGATTTTATAGTGTTGTCGGGGATTTTAAAGGTTTTAAATCTATCATAGAAACCTGTTATTTTGAGTTTGTCTTTGTCGATCAGCTTTTTGATGTGGTTAAGGCACTTCCCGGAATAGATTGCGTGGAGGGGCTGGAGTCCGTCCGTGGATTCTGGAACAACTATGTCATGGTGCCCGATGTTAGCAATCATGTGTTCTATAAAATTTTTGTTTAAAAACGGCATATCGCAGGCTGAAAAGAAGGAATAGTCGTAGTTTGAGTAGAAAAGTCCGGTATAAATGCCCCCAAGAGCGCCCTTTCCTTTGATAATATCGGTTACGATTTTGACGTCCTGATCGAGATATTCGAGGGGTGAGTTGGTGACCAGTATTACCTCCTTGAAAATATCTTTGAAAAGCTTGACCGTTCTGTCAATTAACCGCTCTCCGTCAACCTCAATGAAGGCCTTGTTTGTTCCCATCCTAAGGTTTTTGCCGCCGGATAAAATAATTCCCGTCATTTTTCCCTCTGTCGAGAGCTTTTAAAACATATTTCTTCGACAATTCTGTAAGGTGGCATTTTATATGCCACCGTTTGCGGTCGGGTATAAAACCCGACCCTACAATTCAAAACTCACTCTTCGAGCTCAAACAGGTTGGATTTGCAACCGTATGCATATTTTTCAAAGGTCTCAATCTCATCTACAGAGATTCAGTATGTCTACAATTACATCCTTCGTGTATTCTTTCAATCCCCAGATCCGGGCCAGTTCCACGGCATTTTCAGCGATTTTTTCTATATCCGACTCCGGGATATCACCTTCTAGTAAGGATGTCGGACTGCCGATCCCGGCAAACCATGATTTTAAAAGTTTTACGCCTTCGGCCGCCGCCTCTTCGTCATCTATCTCCTTAACGTCAAAGATTTCTCTGGCGAGCCTGGCAAATTTTTTGGGATTTTTTTCAAGGGTATAGCTCATCCATCCGGGCAGGACTATGGAAAGGCCCGCCCCATGGGCTATGTCATAGAGCGCGCTGAGTGAGTGTTCAATCATGTGGGCGGGATAGCTGACCATCCCCATTCCGGCCGTGGTCAATCCATTAAATGCCAGCGTCGCAGACCACATCATGTTAGCCCTTGCGTTGTAGTCTGTGGGATTTTTCAGGATGATCTCTGTATTTTCGATTATGGTCCTTATAAAAGCTTCCACAAGTCTGTCCTGAAGGGGACTGTCAGTCTCACTGTTGTTGAAATATCCTTCCAATGCGTGTGTCATGGCATCCACCGCACTGTAGGCGCTGTATTCCGGGCTCAGTGTGTAAAGAACGGTAGGATCCAGGATAGAAGTTTTCGGCTGTATAAAGGGGGAGCGGATACTGTATTTTTGGTCACTTTCCTCTTTTGTAATGACCGCTACGGGATTCATTTCCGAGGCGCTGGCGGAAATTGTGAGCACTGTCAGTACGGGGAGGGCGTCCTTTATGGTTTTTTTGTATGTAAAAAAGTCCCAGACATCATGATCGGCCTTTACACCGGCCGCCACCGTCTTTGCCGTATCGATGACACTTCCACCTCCCACCGCGAGAACCGTGTCTACCTTCTCCTTCCGGGCGAGTTCTATCCCTTTCAAGGCCAGCGAAAGCACCGGATTTGATTTCACGCCGGGAAGCTCCACAATGGATATATCTGCTTCCCGCAATGATTCCGTAACCTGCTCGTAAATCCCGTTTTTCTTGATACTTTCCTGCCCGTAAACCAGCAAGACCTTGCTGCCGAAGCGTTTTACCTCCCGGCCTATTCGTGAAATGGTCCCCTTGCCAAAAATTATTTTTGTAGGATTTTCAAAGATAAAGTTTTGCATGATACGGCTCCTTGGATTAATGGGTAAACCGGCAAAGGGTTAAAGATTAAGGGCGTAGCGCAGGGCTGAAGCCCTGTACTACATGCTGATCCCTGCTGATTTGAAATATTAGCCACAGTGTCGCAAATAAATCCACAAAAATTTTTAAATCGCAACATACCTTTACATTTTCTCTGCGTACTCAGCGTTCTCTGCGGTGG
>JADFWA010000162.1 GCA_015222855.1 Pseudomonadota bacterium
AAGTTCAAAGGAACTTGATGCTTGATGCTGGATATTCTCCGCAGGTGAAATTTTATCCAGCATCAAGCATCAAGTTCCTTTGAACTTTGAACTCTTCCGGCTTGTCCGGGTTAGGCGCTTAAGAATAAAATTCTCGGAAAAATGGAAAGTAAATTTTCAAAACATCTTAAACAGTTTGAATTTAACTGGCAAAAGGTAAAAGGTTTTTCCTTTTGCCCTTCGCCTTTAGCCCTTCGCCTTTAGCCTTTAGCCTGCAACATTTTTGGGCTCTGGCTTGTACGGGTTGGACAGAACAGGAGAGGAAGAAATAAAATGGGTGTTAGCACAATAAGGGAAGCTATTGAAGATATTAAAAACGGCAAGATGATTATCCTGGTGGATGATGAAGACAGAGAGAATGAAGGCGATCTCTGCATGGCGGCGGAGCATGTCACGCCGGAAGCGATCAACTTCATGGCAAAATATGGCAGGGGATTGATATGCCTTACCCTCGATAGCGAAATTGCCGACAGACTAAATCTCCCCTTTATGGTACCTGACAACAGGTCCCGTTTTGAGACAGCCTTCACTGTGTCTATTGAGGCCAGGCATGGCGTTACAACGGGGATCTCTGCCGCTGACAGGGCGACGACGATACTGGCGGCCGTTGCCGATGGCGCCAAACCGGATGATATTGTAAGTCCGGGACATATATTTCCTATCCGTGCCAGGGATGGGGGTGTCCTGGTAAGGACCGGCCAGACGGAGGGTTCTGTTGACTTGGCACGATTGACCGGACTGAAATCCGCGGGCGTCATCTGCGAGATCATGAAGGAAGACGGCACCATGGCCAGGATGCCCGATCTGGATATCTTCGCGGAAAAACATGGCCTGAAAATAGTAACCATCGCTGATTTAATCGACTTTAGGATGCAGAATGAGTCCCTCGTCAGAAGGGTCGCAACCGCTACCATCCCCACCCGTTATGGCGGCGTGTTCAAGTTAATAGTCTACGAAAATGATGTGGATGACATGAAGCATGTTGCCCTGGTCAAGGGCGACATCGAACCGGAGGACGAGGTGCTGGTGAGGGTCCATTCAGAGTGTCTGACGGGTGATGTCTTCGGTTCGGAGCGGTGTGACTGTGGCGACCAGCTTCATACCGCCATGAAGATGGTGGAAAATGAGGGCAAGGGGATCATCGTATACATGGATCAGGAAGGAAGGGGTATCGGTCTGACGAACAAGATAAAGGCCTATCACCTGCAGGAACACGGTAGAGATACAGTTGAGGCAAATATCGAACTCGGCTTCAAATCAGACCTGAGGGATTACGGGATAGGCGCCCAGATTCTCGTTGATCTGGGTGTAAAAAAGATGAGATTGATGACGAATAATCCCAAAAAGATCGTTGGACTTGAAGGGTACGGCGTGACAGTCACCGGGAGAGTCCCTATTGAAATCAGGCCAACCGAGAATAACATCAGGTATCTCACGACAAAGAAGGAAAAGATGGGGCACCTGTTGGATGTATAAAAAAGTAACTATTCAGCCACAAAGTCACCAAGGCACAAAGTGTACTTATATTTTCCTGTAATCTACGGAAAATTTTATTAATCAAATGCCTCTGGTTATCATAAATTATGATATGATTTTAGTGACTTCGTGTCTTGGTGGCTGAGTA
>JADFWA010000163.1 GCA_015222855.1 Pseudomonadota bacterium
ATCAAGGAATTTACGGCAGCTCAAGACGGAATATTGGGGGCGAAGCGCCTTTCTCGTCAGCTTATCAGACTTTATGGGTTCGACCTCAACATCAGTTATGCCGGCATATTCCAGAATCTTCATGGCAAATTCATACCAACTGCATTTTCCCCTGTTGGTCACATGGAAAACACCTGTATGATTACCTTCAACGAGCACGCGAACCGCAGCGGCCAGATCCACCGTATAGGTAGGGGAACCTGTCTGGTCATCAACCACTTCCAGCTTCGTTACATTCCTCGCCTTTTCCACTATCGCCTCTACAAAATTCTTCCCGCTTTTTCCGTAAAGCCAGGATGTCCTCAGCAGTATAAAATTGTCCGAGACCTCCTTCAGGTACACCTCCCCCTGCATTTTGGACTCACCATAGGTGTTGATGGGATTGCATACATCGCCTTCCAGATAAGGGCTCCCCTTTGTTCCGTCAAAGACATAGTCCGTACTGAAATGAACGATTTTTATACCCCGGTCATTGCATGCCAGGGCGACATTTTTTACACCCTCCGCGTTTACGGAAAAGCATCCCTGTCTGTCTGATTCACAGCCATCCACATCTGTGTATGCGGCGGCATTTACAACAACATCCGCCCCGGACTCCAAAATAACATCCCCGCAATCACCGGCGGAAGAAATGTCGAAATCCTCAATATCTTTGCCCGTTACATCGTGAGATGTGCTCAGCGTGGAAACAAGATCGGTGCCGAGCATTCCTTTATGTCCCAGAATTAAAATTTTCATCAATATTTATCCTTTAGCCACAAAGACACCAAGTCACCAAGATTATAGTATATTATTGTTTTAAATTTGTGTCTTAGTGACTTAGTGGCTGAATAATTGCTATCAATACTTAACCTCTATCAAAAACAGCCCCTGCGGCGGTGCGGTAATACCCGCCATTTTTCTATCCCGCGACTCCATTATATCAAGAAAACCGGATGTCGACAGCTTTCCCCTGCCCACATCAACCAGCGTACCCACAATGTTTCTCACCATGTGCCTCAGGAAGCCATCGGCCTCTATGAAAAACTTTATCATGCCGCCGTCTTCCCGGCGAACATTGACATCCATAACTTCCCTTACATGATTCACTGTATCGCTGTTTGCGGCGCAGAAAGACGAAAAGTCGTGAGTTCCGATGAGCTGAAGCGCCGCTGTCCTGATCATATCTATATCCAGGAGACTGTTTATAAACCATGAATAATTTCTGTACAGTGCGGAAGGGAACGGACTATTCAATATTTGATATAGATAAACCTTGCTCTTCGCATCATACCTTGCGTGAAAACCCTCGTCCACCTCCGTCAGGTCTTTAATCACAACGTCTCCGGGAAGAAGGCTGTTTGCCCCCATTAAAAGGTTTCTCTCGCCAATCCTCGTTTCCGTCCTGAAATTTGCCACCTGACCGGCGGCATGGACTCCCGCATCAGTCCTGCCTGAACCGATCAGCTTTATCTCTTCCTGGGTGATAATACCGAACTTTTCTTCAAGCGTCTGCTGTATGGTTATGTCATGGGGCTGCCGCTGCCATCCGTGGTAGCCGGTACCATCATATTCAACGATAATCTTGAGGTTCCTCATCTTTTACTTGCTCAACAACTTTCCCCCCTCACCCTCCCCTCTCCCCCAGGAGAGGGTTAGATGATTTAAACTTCCGCCTTACCGCATTCCTCGAGAGCGGCAACCGCCGGAAGCTCTTTCCCCTCCATAAGTTCGAGAAATGCCCCGCCACCGGTTGATATATAGGAAATATTGTCACTTTCACCAGCCCTGTGAATCGCAACATCGGTATCTCCGCCTCCCACGATAGTGAGGGCATATGAACTGGCCACGCTGCGGGCAAGCGCCGTCGTCCCCCTGCTGAAGGCGTCTTTTTCAAAGACCCCCATCGGGCCGTTCCAGATAATGGTCTTGGCGTTACTCAACGTCTCTGAAAAGAGTGTAATCGTGGCGGGCCCTATATCGAGACCAATCCAGTGAGGATTGATTTCCTGTATCGGGACGATCTTCGTTTCAGCTTCGGCGTCCATTCCCTCAGCGATGACACAGTCAACGGGAAGATAAAATTTTACACCCAATTTTTTTGCAGTTTTTATAATTTCCCGCGCCGTATCCAGCAGATCATCTTCCACAAGAGATTTCCCGACCTCATGTCCCCACGCCTTAAGGAAGGTAAAAGCCATCCCTCCCCCGATAACCATCTTGTCCACCTTTCTGATAAGATGTTCAATGGCTTCACACTTGCCCGACACCTTTGAACCGCCAACTATGGCCACAAGGGGGCGGGTCGGTTTTTCCAATGCCTTGCTGAAATAATTCAACTCCTTCTTCATAAGAAAACCCGCGCCACACTCCTTAACAAATCTGGTAATTCCCACATTTGAGGCGTGACTCCGGTGAGCGTTTCCAAAGGCATCGTCTATGTAAACATCCGCGTAACCTGCCAGTTCCCTCGCGAACACATCGGAGTTTGAGGTTTCTCCCGGATGAAACCTCAGGTTCTCCAAAAGGAGAACATCTCCCTGCTCCATCTCACTGATCATACCCTTGACACCGTCACCTATACAATCAGCTGCCATCTGTACCTCTTTACCAAGCAGGCGTGACAGCCTCTTCGTCACCGGAGCAAGGCTCAACCTTTTAACAACCTCCCCTTTGGGTCTCCCCAGATGAGATATAATGATTATTTTTGCATTCTCATCCAGCGCATAGTTGATTGTGGGCAGTACAGACCTTATCCTGGTATCATCAGCGATGTTTGAATTATCATCCAGAGGAACATTAAAATCGAACCTGAACAACACCTTTTTCCCTTTTATATCTATCTCATCAATAAATTTCATTGGTCCTCCCTGTAACTTTTCAAGTTAAGCCTCAATCACATGCAATAAAGTGGCTTCAATTTATTGATGCCAGTCGGCCAAAGTCATATAAATCGAAATTCGCAAAACGTAAATCGTTATCTGATTTACGATATTCGATATGCGATTTTCGAATATCGAAGCTATATATACCCTACTCAAATATCCAGGTCAAGTAAGCCGTTGCTAAATTATATTGCAATAAACCGGGATAAATGATATCAGGGCATCGGTATTATGACCAGGATAAAAGTATCAGAGGGGGTCACATCTTACCTTACTTACCTTACACAGGCACTTTCATATAAATCATCATAGAAGGAGATTGAGACATGGCAAAAGGGAAAGGTAAATCCAAGGGAATTACAGAAGCAAAGATAAAGGCATTTGAAGAAAAGAGAGACGTCCTGTTGGGTATGGGCGGGGAAAAGATGATAAAAAAACAGCATGATCTCGGAAAGCTCACTGCCCGTGAGAGACTGGATATTTTTTTCGACAAGGGAACTTTTCAGGAAGTTCAGCTTTTCGTAAAGCATCGCTCGACTTTATTTGGATTGGACAAAAAAGAGATTAAAGCTGATGGTGTTGTCACCGGCTTCGGTAAAGTAAACGGACGTACAATCTTTTGCGCGGCCCAGGATTTTACAAGTGCGGGCGGCAGTCTCGGTGAAATGCACTCAAAGAAGATATGGAAGGTCATGGATATGGCCTTAGACGCCAGGAAACCCTTTGTTGCCCTAAACGACTCGGGCGGCGCCCGTATCCAGGAAGGAGTTCCCTCTCTGGACGGTTACGGCGGAATTTTCTACCGGAACACCATCGGATCGGGATACATCCCCCAGATTACGGCCATCATGGGACCCACGGCTGGAGGAGCCGTCTATTCACCGGCCCTGACCGACTGGGTGTTTATGGTTAAGGAAAGCAGTTATATGTACATTACAGGTCCTGACGTCATCAAGGCCGTTATTGGAGAGGAAGTTACACATGACGAACTGGGCGGCGCCATCGCGCATGCGACCAAAAGCGGTGTCTGTCATTTCGCCACGGAGAATGATGAAGACTGTATCAACAAGATCAAGACGTTGTTATCCTATCTTCCCGATAGCTGCCACAGCCCGCTGCCGGTAGCAGAATGCACCGACAGCCCGGACAGGGAATGTCCTGAACTGGATCAAATTATTCCCGACAGGGCCACCAGAGGCTATGACATGAGGAAGGTTGTCGCGGCGGTTGCGGATAACAACGAAATCTTCGAACCCCACGCATTGTGGGCGCCAAACATCGTGGTAGCCTTCATCAGAATCATGGGCAAACCGGTGGGCGTTATTGCAAATAATCCGGGATCCGGTGCGGGTGTACTGGATTGCAACGCCTCGGACAAGGCCTCAAGATTCATTCGATTCTGCGATGCCTTTAATATCCCGATTCTCACCTTTGCCGATGTCCCGGGTTACATGCCGGGAACCCAGCAGGAGTGGGCCGGCATCATCAGCCACGGCGCCAAGCTGCTCCATGTATATTCCGAAGCAACCGTTCCAAAGATCACCGTGGTCACCCGCAAGGATTACGGTGGTGCTTATATCGGTATGTGCAGTAAATATCTGGGTGCAGATTATGTAATGGCATGGCCATCCGCTGAGATCGCCGTCATGGGCGCTGAAGGGGCATGCAATATTATCTATCGCCGTGAAATCGCCGCGGCGGAGGATCCGGCAGCCAAGCGGGCGGAACTGGTCGGCTCTTACGAAGAACAGTTCAACAACCCCTATTTTGCCGCCAGTATGGGAATTATTGAAGAGGTTATTGCACCAAGAGAAACAAGAAAGCGCGTGGCGACCCTTCTCGAAGTGCTCAAGGATAAATCGGAGGTAAGACCCCCGAGAAAGCATAATAACATTCCGCTGTAAAAAGGGATCAGAAACTATAAAGAAAGGGCAGGATGATGTTCCATCCTGCCCTTATTTATTCCGCAATGTATACAACTATGAACCATAAACCGTAGCAATCGCCTGTTTGACCCTTTTTAAAAGTGTTTCTTTTCCAAGTATGGCGAAGAGTCTGTCGAGCTCGGGCCCCCAGGTCTTGCCGGTTATCGCAGCCCTTACAGGCATGAACAGCTTTTTCCCTTTAAAACCCGTTTTGCTGCTCACTATATCCATAACACACCTGTATAAATCATCTTCCGCACACTCTTCCGATATCAGGGCATCATGAAGCGATTTAACAACTGCCCCCGCATATTCTTCTTTGAGTATCTGCGCGGCGTCTCCTGAAACCTCGTACCTTTCATCAAAAAATACATCAATATAGTCTCCGATCTCGGAAAATGTGCCGAGATTATCCCGTATCGCCTCAACCACGGAATGGAGCCATTTACGATCAATGGTATCACAATTATATCCGGCATCTTCAATAAAAGGGACCAACAGCTCAGTCAGTTTCGGGGTGCTGTAGTTACGGATATATGCCTTATTCAACCACTCCAGTTTACCCTCATCGAAAATCGCGCCGCTTCTGCCCGCCCTTTCCAGGGAAAACTCCTCAATAATCTCATCAACGGAACAGATTTCCCTTGTCCCGGCAAAGGAACCGCCAAGAAGGGAAAGATAATTCAAAAGGGCTTCAGGCAAGACACCCCTGTCCCTGAAATCACTGACCGATACGGCGCCATGCCGCTTGCTCAACTTTGAACGATCTTTTCCCAGGATAAGCGAATGATGTGCAAAGAGTGGCGGTTCGAAACCAAGGGCTTTATAGAGAAGCAACTGAAGAGGGGTGTTGGAAAGGTGGTCTTCTCCCCTGATTACATGGGTTATTTTCATGAGGTGATCATCGATGACAACGGCAAAGTTATAGGCGGGAATACCGTTGGAACGTACTATTATGAAATCCCCGATGACATCACAATCGAATTTCATCGGCCCTCGGATCAGATCATTAAACTCAACAACGCCCTCGGGAACCTTGAAACGGAAAGCCGGACTTCTGCCTTCACTCTCAAGCCTTCTTCTCTCTTCATCTGTAAGATTCCTGCACTTCCCCATATACCGCGGCATCACCTTCCTCGAAAGGAGGGCATTTCTCTCCGCCTCGAGTTCGTCCTCCGTACAGTAACAGGGATATACATTATCTTCATCTACGAGTTCCTTCAAGTAACGATTATATATGTCGATTCTCTCAAACTGGTGATACGGCCCGAATTCACCATCTTTTTCAGGTCCCTCATCCCAGACAATCCCGAGCCATCTCAGATCCTCGATAATTCCCTTTTCAAACTTCTCAAACGTTCTTGCCCTGTCGGTATCTTCAATCCGGACGACAAAATCCCCTCCATAATGTCTGGCAAAGAGCCAGTTAAAAAGAGCGGTACGGGCATTTCCCACATGGAGATTACCGGTTGGAGAGGGCGCGAATCTTACTCTTGGTTTTTCAGACATCTTTTCCTCTCACTGTAACAACGGCAAACGCGGCAACTCCCTCACCACGTCCAACAAAGCCCATTCCTTCATTCGTCGTGGCCTTTATATTTACCATCTCCACAGACATATCGAGTGCGCCGGCAATATTCAGAACCATTTCATCGATATATTCCCTCAACTTCGGCCTTTCCAGAACCACCGTTGAGTCGACATTATTCACGCAATAACCCTTTCTGCCTGCTATGCTTTTTACTTCCTTTAAAAGTTCAAAGCTGGATATATCCCTGTATGCAGGATCATTATCGGGAAAATGTCTCCCTAAATCTCCTTCACCGATGGCACCAAGTATAGCGTCACATATAGCGTGCAAAAGGACATCCGCATCGGAATGGCCAAGGAGCCCTTTTTCATACGGTATCTCCCTGCCCCCGAGAATAAGTTTTCTCCCTTCAACAAACCCGTGACTGTCATACCCGAAACCAACTCTCATAAATCAACCCTATCACTTTTCATTTTTCATTCTTAATTCTTCACTCTTAATTCTCTTTATTATCCCTTCCCCCACAGCAATATCCTCAGGGGTTGTGATCTTTATATTATCACGGGAACCCGTGATAATCCTGACCTTGATACCGATACGCTCTACAAGTGACGCGTCATCCGTCCCATGAAAATTATCATCACAGGCCTTCCGATAGGCCGTTTTAATAACCTCACTCCTGAAGGTTTGCGGAGTCTGAGTCAGCCATAGAGATTCCCTGTCAACTGTCCTTTCGATCAATCCGTCACCATCAACCGACTTGACTGTATCGGAAACTGGAACACCAACTACCACAGCGCCATCTTCCAGGGCTTTATGAACAGAAATGTTTATTAATTCTTCGGTAACAAATGGCCTGACACCGTCATGAATTACCACGATACCACTATCATCACCAACCGCGTCAAGACCATTCTTCACAGAGTCCTGTCTTTCCCTCCCGCCTGCCAGTACCCGTCTAACCTTTGAAAGATGATACTCCTCAACTATCATCCTTCGGGAATATTCTATATGATCGCCGGGAACTACCAATATAACATCATCAATAACCGATGCTTTTTCAAATTTTCTCAAGGTATGAACCAGAATAGGGATACCATCCAGCAATAAATATTGCTTGGAAATTTCATTTCCCATCCTTTTCCCCGAACCCCCGGCAGGTATAATCGCAACAGCTTTCATCGATATATCCTAAAAACCAGGCACAAGGCTAAAGGCAAAAGGCTAAAGGTTTTTCCCTTCGCCATTTGCCCTTAGCCCTTAGCCTTAATAAAAAAAGCCCGGGGCTCTCAGAGCATCCCGGGCTTTAAACACCATCATCAGCGAGAATTAGCCCCATGTGCTTTTTTTTCAGGGACAACTTCCTTCAGCTCCGAAAATATCATTCTGCCCGCTGTAGTCTGAAGTACGCTTGTCACCAGCGCCTCGATATCTTTTCCCAGATGTCTGCTCGCGTTATCGACTACAACCATCGTCCCATCATCAAGATAGGCCACCCCCTGCCCCGGCTCTTTACCCTCTTTAATTACCTTAACCACCATCACTTCACCGGGCAATACAACGGGTTTCAATGCATTCGCAAGTTCATTCACGTTCAGGATTTTGATGCCCTGCAGTTCGGCAACCTTGTTCAGGTTAAAATCATTCGTTACGATTTTGCCGTCCATCTTCTTCGCCAGAGCAACAAGCTTTGAATCAACCCCCTTTATCTTGGGGAAATCCTGATCCACAATCTCAATATCTATATTGGGATTCTTCTGCATCCGGTTCAGGATATCAAGTCCTCTCCTGCCACGTGAACGTTTTAAAGAATCGGAAGAATCGGCAACATATTGCAATTCATCCAACACAAAATGAGGAACAATTAAGTTGCCTTCAATAAATCCGGTGTCACAGACATCTGCCATTCTGCCGTCAATAATGACACTTGTATCAAGAATCCTGTAATCACCTTCCTTCTTCGGCGCTTTCTTCAAAAATCCGAAACCTGGAAAGCTGACCTCTTCACTCTTTTTCGATCCGATGACCAGACCAAGATATCCCAGGATACAGGTCAACGCGACATATATCCAAGTCACGATTTCCTGATTTGCCCAGATACTCGTAAACCTTAAACTATAAGCAAGAAGAGAAGCAATCGAAAGACCGATAATTGTCCCTATAACCCCACCAAATATAACCCTGAGGGACACCCTCCTTATCGCTTGCTCAATCTGTATGACAATTACGGAAACTATAAATCCTGACAATAATCCTATTAATGATAGCGGATAATCATAATACGCGCGGGCAATAAAGAAACCACTTACAGAACATATCAAAATTAAAAGAAATCTTATAATCAGCTAAACCACCTCCTTTCCGATTGTTATTATATGTAGAGAAATGAAGATTTTTGAGTATGAATTAAGATTTTTTCGGTAACAATTATTAGCGAAGTGAAACGGCCGCAAGCTCAGCCTGTGAGGACAGGGCTCATTTCCGCCCTCACAGAAAATTGTTGAAAAAATTTTTCCAAAGCTCTTAATCTTTTTGCACCGTTATACGCACAGGGTGGGATTTCAATTTAAAATTTGCGGTGAACGTTCAATGTACAGGAAATATGGCGTTGATGCTCTGTTCTATTTTGACCTCTTCATCATGGGTTGCAATCGAAATCTCTTTTATCAACAGACCCTTCGCGATATCCATCATCTTTCTCTCACCAAAGGATAAGTCCTTGTCATACTTTAACATAAAGAGATCCCGAAGTACTCTGGCAACTTCGAAAGCCGATCCTGTTTTTATCTTCTCAAGGTATTCCTTGTATCTTTTATTCCAGGTTTGTTTGTCTATTGACACATCCTTATCGTTGAGAATCTCATAAACCCTGGGGATTTCTTCTTCCGAAATTACTTCCCTCAACCCAACAGATTTTGCACTGTCTGTGGGAATCATGATCGTCATACTATTCCCCAATATCTTCATAATGTAAAATAGATGTTCGCTTCCCATGATTTCCTTCGTCTCTATCGCCTCGATCACACCGACACCTTGGGCTGGATAAACCGCTAAATCTCCTATTTTAAACATATTACCTCTCCCACCTGTTTTTTCTACTTACTGAATTAATTAATCTATCACATTTGAATATTTCAGTCAATTAAAATTTCCGATTTGTCAGATGAAATTATGCATAATCCTGTACAGATCTCTATCCATCCGGCTCTTATCTTTTGCCTGATACTGTTCCACAACATTCTTCAACCTTAGATACATTCCCGTATCTGAAAGATCATCGAGTCTTCTGTAAACCCCCTTTCTCCGCCCCAACCTGTATACGAGCCTTTCCTCATCCGACAGACTGAAATACCTGTCAATTATGGCCAGAAGTTTCTCCTTATCTTCGGGAAGAGTTCCTTCCAATTCTTCCAGAAGATTCAATATATGATCACTGACAATCGTGCTCTCAATGCCGTCAAGATTTTCAATAAACAGCTTTATCTCCCTTAATACATCCTCATCCCCTATCGATCTGAACTCCCCTCTTTTCCTCATCTCGTAAAGATCGGTGTCCCTTCGCACCTGGAGTGACCTTAACCTTATAAATTGAGGATTTATCTGGTTTAATACTTTGGCTGTTTCTTCTGCATGTTCCTTTGACCACCTGTCACCCCCAAGACCCGGTATTACATACTCGGAAAGAGAAATACCCGACTCCCTGATCCTCCTGCCACCTTCAATATGCTCCGCGGCGGTAACCCCTTTTTTAATAAAATTCAGCAGGGGATCATAGCCTGTTTCCATCCCGATATGAATCCTCGTAAGACCAGCGTCACGGAGACGTTTGAATTCCTCAACAGACTTCCTGGAGGCGGTTTTTGAACGGCAGTATGATGTAATCCGCTTTACACCGGGAAACTTTTCACCGATGAACGAAAGCACCTCAACCAGGTCATCGGTCTTCATGATAATGGAGTTTGCATCCTGGATAAATACCGATTCACCACCAAAGTAAAGCCAAGCTGCAATCGACCTGAAACTGTCGTCATAAACCCCGCCACTATTATAAATTATACTCAATACGAGTTCCGAAATTTTACCACCCTCTCCATTTTTCCATGATATTTCTCTTATCTGATCAGCAATATCTTTGGCCTTCTGTATATCTTCCTTGATCTCCTCAACAGACCTTATGCTGAACTTTGTATCACGGTAAGTATGGCAAAAGGCACACTTGTTCCATGGACAATTCCTCGTAGCACGGATGAGAAGGCTTTTCGCCTCACTGGGCGGCCTTATAGGGCCCTGTTCAAAAGAAAAATTCATTTTCACTCCTCTTCCTACAAAATAAAATCGTCATTGCGATCGGGACGAGGCAATGACGGATTTATTCGAGACATTTAGTTATAGTATAAT
>JADFWA010000164.1 GCA_015222855.1 Pseudomonadota bacterium
TCCGGAAGGGCCAGGAAGGCACCGCCAGGCAGCAGTTTGAAAATCTGAAGGCGCCTATTCGACAAATTGCCGGGCTTTCGAGAAACTACAAAATCATCATCACCCATGGCAACGGGCCTCAAGTGGGCAACCTGCTGCTGCAACAGGAATGCTGTGATGCCGTCCCGAAATTGCCTCTGGAGATTTTGGTGGCGCAAACTCAAGGTGAGATCGGCTATATGATCGAATCGACTCTGGACAGCGAACTCATGGAACTGGGGATCAATGCCAAGCCCCTGGTAAGCCTTATCAGTTATGTGGTCGTGGATGAAAATGACCCTGCCTTTAAAAATCCTTCAAAACCGATCGGTCCTGTCTACACTGAAAAAGAAGCCGCTGACGTTTCTTATCCTGTCCGAAAAACCGCGAAAGGATACCGGCGAGTGGTTGTTTCGCCGAGGCCCGTCACCATTGTGGAAAAGCGTGAAATTAAAAAGCTCATCGAGATGGACTTCATTGTTATCTGTTGCGGCGGAGGAGGCATACCCGTGATACGCGAGGGGCGAACCTTTTGCGGCGTGGATGCCGTCATAGACAAAGATCTGGCCAGCGCGAGACTGGCTGTGGAAGTGGGAGTGGATATTTTTATCATTTCAACGGATGTCGCGGGAGCCTTTCTTAACTACAAAAACCCGGATCAGAAATTCCTTCGCTCCATAACCCTTAATGAAGCTGCCCGATATCTGGCACAAGGCCATTTCCACGAAGGTTCCATGAGGCCCAAAATCGAAGCAGCCATGCAGTTTATCAGCAACAATGGGAAAAGGGCAGTGATTACCTCCCTCGAAAATATTGAAGAAGCTGTCGAAGGAAAGGCTGGCACTGAAGTTATAAAAGATTAGGTAAAGATGGAAAATAAAAAAGGCACTCCGAAGCCAGTATGACTATGGAGTGCCTTTTCTTGTCGAACTCAATACTTACAGATTACAGAGCCTTGACATTCGTAGCTGCCGGACCCTTCGGGCCCTGCTCAATTTCAAACGTCACGCGCTGATTCTCCTGCAAGACCTTAAAGCCTTCGCCTTGAATGGCGCTGTAATGAACAAATACGTCTCCACCTTCATCGTTTTCGATGAAACCGAAACCTTTGCCCTCATTGAACCACTTTACGGTACCTTGATGCATTATGGCAATCCTCCTTTCTTGATTTTTCTAAAGTCGGATCGCCTACATGTAAGAAACAAACGTGTGCATGAAAATTCAGCTGTTTAACTTCGTACTTCAAAAATGTTTCAATCCTAACTTTACAAGTATCCCGCCAACTGTCTGTTGCGGAAATACCCTTTTGATGCCGGCACTATACAGCATTTTCAATGTAAGTCAAGTGGAAAAAACATTTTTTCTGAAAGCTTATAAACTTGACAAGAAGCCTGCGACTGCGATAGGTTCCTCCATCAATCACATGTGTCGGACAGGATTATGGGCTTAATAAAGGGAACTTTAACATTATCAAAATATCGCGTCATCGGCAGCCTGCCGAACGATTTCAGGAATTTCACCGACAAACGGATAAAACTTTTTGCATTCCGGGAACTATCGATGGGCGGAAACGAAAAATCTATCGGCTGGACAAGTCTGGAAAATATTCTGGACACTAACTTTGAATACGCGAATTATTCGTTAGCTGACTATCTAATCTTTTCTCTTAGAATCGATCGTAAGGTTATATCTCCATCATTGCTTAAGTTAAAAATCCTCGAAGCCGAAAGGCAGCTCATTGAAGAAAGAGGCAAAAGCAAAATTTACAAAGAAGAGCGTAACGAAATCAGAGAGAGGGTGCATCTCTCCCTCTTGAGTCAAACTCCGCCTACTCCGTCATTTCATGAAATCTGCTGGAATGTATCTCAGGGTTGGCTTCTGTTCGGTTCGCTTTCAGAAAAGGTAAGAGAGGATTTTGAAGATATATTCAAGAGAACCTTTGACCTAACCCTGCGGCATTTTATTCCATGGGATACGAATTATATGGACCCAAAAGTGGCTGAACGAGTCCTTTCCATTAATAGCAACAATCTTTCATGATCCAACATATTGAGGGGAAAATGGACGTTTCAAAGGCAAACCTTTCGTTTCTCGGCAGAGAATTTCTGACCTGGCTCTGGTTCAAGAGCGAGGAAAGAAACGGAACCATTATGGTACCGAACGTGGGCGACATTGAAATTGTATTCGTTCGACGACTGATTCTTGCGTCCGGTGAAGGCCAATATTCAGAAACAGTGGCATGTCAGGGGCTTCACTCAGACCTTAAGGAGGGAAAAGCTGCCTTACGGAAAGGGAAAAAAATAAAAGAAGCTCGGTTAAAACTCAGTATCGAAACTGATGATTGTGAATTTACATTTAAAGCAGATACTTTTCAATTTCAAACCGTGAAGCTGCCCGTTACAATGAACCTGGATGAGGAAGAAAAGGATAAAGACGGAAGAATCCTCGAAAGAATTTATCTCACAGAAACCGTTATCGGAATGATGGAAAAGCTTTTTTCTCTCTTTCTCAACAAACGCCTCTCTCCGGCATGGACCTCTGAAGAAGTACCACGAATAAACAAATGGATGCAGGAATAGCTTATCCTCCTTAGCTTTCTGCCATTTCCTTTTTATCCTATACTACCTGAACACCTTCACAGGCATTCCTCAAGGCCTCATCGAGACCCTCCCGGTCAATCTTCATGGCGAGGGGCAGATAATCGAGTATGTCCTGGGCCGTTATTCCGTCTTCCCCCATATCTTCCGCCGCCAGATCACCGGAGAATCCATGAATGAATACACCCTTCCTTACGGCATCCTCAATGGTCAGTCCCAGGCCGAGCATGGCTGCAATCGTCCCCGTCAGGACATCGCCCGACCCAGCGGTCGCCATCCCGGGATTCCCGCTCATGTTAATGTAGACCCTACCGTCGGGACATCCTATCAGTGAGTGAGCGCCCTTCAGGACAATAATTGAATTCAAATCCTTTGCGGTGCTCTGCAGGATATCTATTTTCTTCCTATTCAACTCATCTGCACCCATTTTGGTGATTCTGGACATCTCACCCAGGTGGGGCGTCAGTATCGTCGGGGCCTTTCTTCCTTTTACAATTTCCAAATCTCCAGAAATGGCGGTAATGCCGTCACCGTCTATAAGGAGCGGCTTTTTAATCTCCTTTGTCAGCTCTCTTGTCAACCGCTGTGTCTCCTCGTCCAGTGACAGACCGGGACCGATTATCACCATGTCCATCATTTCGGAGAGTTCAAGCAGGGCATCCTTATTTTCTAAAGAGATGCTTCCCGAGTCCGTTTCTTTCTGGGGGATGAAGACGATCTCACTTCCCTTGTTCGCTATAAATGGAGTCATCGATATGGGTGCAGCGAGGCGGGAATACCCTCCACCCGCCTTCAAAAATGACAGGGCAGAGAAGTAGGGCGCCCCGAAGTAGCTTGAAGCGCCCGCGATAAAGAGGGATTTACCCAGATTCCCCTTGTGGGCATCTCTGTCTTTCGGGGGAAGTTTAATGTAATCGTTGATCTCTACCTTTATTGAATCTTTATCGTAAAGGGATGGGGGGAAGGATATGTGTGAAACGTACAGCTTCCCGCAATGTCCATATCCGGGGAAGAGCATGTTTCCAAATTTTGGGAGACCAAAAGTTATGGTATAGTCTGCCATAACCGCAGCGCCCATAATCTCTCCCGTATCACCATTGATGCCGGAGGGGATGTCGAGGCTGAAAACATTTTTTTTGCTTTCATTGATCAGTTGAATGGCGTCTCTGTAAAGACCTCCGACATCTCTTGACAGGCCGGTCCCAAAAATTGCGTCAACAACTGCATCACAATGGAGGACATCGCTTCTTATCGTTTCAATGGATTCGATGTGCCGGATCTCTATGGGAATTTTGGATATAATATCGAGGTTCTTTTTCGCCGCACCTTTAAGGTTGTTTACATCACCCAGGATGAAGACCTTTACATTTCCTCCATTTGAGTGGATTTTTCTTGCGACGACAAATCCATCTCCTCCATTGTTGCCGATACCGCAAAAGGCCACAAAATTTTTATCTTTTATGCCGAACTCCTTTAATATGACAAAGTATGAGGCCCCTCCCGCGTTTTCCATCAATATCTCTTCCGGTATGGCGAGTTTTTCAATGGCGTATCGATCCAGAGACCTCATTTCCGCTACTCTGGTTACTTTCATTTAAAGTCCCCCTTGACCCCTCTTTAAAAATCATCAAAGCGTGATTATCTTTCCGGCCCCGCCATCGATACATTTTTCCGGATACAATGACTTTATCTCCCTCATGTGCTGTGTGCAGTGGGTAGGGCAGACCAGATCAATATCTTTGAGCAGATCAAAATCATCAAATCCGTGCAGCCCGCCGATGAGTGCATAAACCTTACCGAACTGTGAGGCTGATTCAAGGATGGTTCCCACACCGGGGTGAGAACATCCCACTATCAAAACGACTCCATTTTTCGTTTTGATCGCCATCGACTGTTCCACACGTTTTAGCTCACCGGTAGAGAAGATGTTTTCATGAATCTGAATCGGATCGCTTACGCTAATGACCTCTTCAGCACCGGGAGGCGGAGAACAGGATGCCGGGACATAGACCTTGACATTGCTTTTCACATCAAGAAAATCGGGGAGTCCGCCAAGATGATCCCAGTGACTATGAGATATAAAGACTTCCTGAATTGCAGCCGGATCAATTGAAAGTTCCCTCATATTCGACAGCAGAATGGAACCGTTTGCACCGGTGTCAAAGAGAATCGGCGGGACATTCTCCACTTCCACCAGACAGGCAAATCCCCAATCCGCCCGGAGACCCGCCTTGAAAACATAGTTGTCATAAATGAGTGTAATCTTCATTTTTTGCCTCCTTCTTTTGTCAGGGATTTGTGGTTATTCACCCCTACCTAACCTCCCCCATCAAGGGGAAGGAAAAGATATCGTATTATTTCGCGTTTTAGCGTTCCAATCTCAGGGTCTTTGCCGATATGTGGCGACCCTCACTCTGACGGGCTGCCAGACTTGCCGCAAGACCGCTTGAAACCGATATACCCTTGCCCCTGTAAAAGCGATGCACAAGATAAGCGGCAAAAAAGACATCCCCGGCCCCCACCGTGCAGGCCGGGGATTCCACCGGCTCTGCATCATAATGTATTTCATCACCTGCCGAATTTCTGATAAAGCCACCGCGACGTGCCCCTGCAGTAACCACCATCTCGTCAATCGTATAAGCACGCATCAATCCGGCCAAATCCATTTTGTAAGAATCGAGTATCGTTGCAAGCTCCGTCTCATCCGCCTTTACTATACCGGCACAAGATAGTGCACCGGCTAAGTTATCTGAAACACGATGCCTTATCCTGCTGCCTTCTCTATATCTGACATACCCCTGGACATCCATGCTTATAAGAAGATTTGTTTTATTTAGCGATTCTATTACTTCCTGATCAATATCAAAAGGATGCAGCGCACCGATGTGCAGGTGATCTACATCATCCAGTACACTCACAACCTGGCTGGCAGTTATCGGATCTGCCTTTGCAGGCATTTCCTGCCAGCGGCTGTCGGTATTAATATCAACATGGTTGATAAAGTGTGTCGTATTTCCGGTGTGCCCCCTGAAAACACGGATACTTCCTTCGTGGAGTGCCTTGAGAATCGACTCATCCCTGTCGGCCACATTGGTCACAACGACGGTCTCAATACCATGGCGTTTAAATGTGAGACCGCCGTAGGTTACAACTCCGCCGAGCCGGCAAACACTCTTCCCTCCCTGGGTGATTCTGTCAATCGTGGCAGAGCCTATAACGGCAACCGATCTTCCAGCCATGGCAATTCATTTCTTTTTAAGTTCGTCGCTGAGCCATTCCAGATAGTCTTTACTGCCCCCAACAACGGGTGTGGCTATAATTTCCGGTGTCTCATATGGATGCGTCTCCTTGATCGCTTCTTCAAGTTCCCCATAGAGATCCTTCCTGCTCTTGATGAGACACAGCCACTCCTCCTCTGTCTCTACATTGCCCTTCCAGTGATAGGTGCTCGTTATGGGGCCGACTATCTGGACACACCCTGCCAATCTCTTTTCTACCAGGGCAGCGGCTATCCTTTCGGCGTCTTTCTTATCCTCAGTAGCCGTAATAACCTGAATATAATCTTCCATCATAAATTGCCCCCGGAACTACGTCTATCTTTCTTTTGTCATCTCATACATCATGATCGCTGCCGCATTAGGCAGGCTGAGCGATTCCGCGCCGCCGATGCCTGGAATACACCATTGTTCGGCGGTCAAATTTATCAACTCCTCCGGCAAACCGTGACTTTCACTGCCAAGCAGAAGCGCGGTCTTTTGCGCGCATCCGTGGGGCGCAATCCCTTTCTGTAAAATACTGCCCACCAGGAAATAATGTTCCTTGAATTCGGGCAGGACCTCGGCAAAATCCACTTCGGGGATAATCGTCATGTGAAACAGGCTCCCCATGGAACTGCGCACCACTTTGGGATTGGTGAAATCCA